>NZ_JBHWBS010000003.1:0-57353 GCF_042735655.1 Streptomyces sp. NPDC059567
CCGGGTGGGGCCGGCCCCCCCCGCCCCGGGCGGCGGGCCCCCCCCGCCCGGGGGGGGGGGGGCCGGGCGCCCCCCCCCCCGCCGAGCTCAGTGCTCGTCGTGCTCGTGGATCGTGTTCGTCTCCGCGATCTTCTTCCAGGACTTCGGCTGCGCGGGCTTCACCGGCTTCGCGGCCGGCGCCGCGGCCGTGGTCCCGGCAGCGGCCGACCGCGCCGGGGCTCCGACCCCGACCTCGACGCCGGCCGCCGTCGAGGCCGCCGGCTTCACCGGCTGGTACAGCCAGGTGTCGAAGAGCGAGGCCAGCGGCTTGCCCGAGACCCGCTCCGCGTACGCCACGAAGTCCCCGACCTTGGCGTTCCCGTACGCGAACTCCGTCGGCCAGCCCTTCAGAATGGCGAAGAAGTCCTCGTCGCCGATCTCGTTGCGCAGCGCCTGGAGGGCCAGCGCGCCCCGGTCGTACACGGCGATGTGGAACTGGTCGTCCGGACCCGGGTCGCCCGGCTTCACCGTCCAGAACGGGTCCTCGGCCGTGCGGGTCGCGTAGACGTAGTCCGCCAGCTCCTGCGCCGTGCCCTCGCCCTCCTTCTCCGACCAGAGCCACTGGCTGTAGCGGGCGAAGCCCTCGTTGACCCAGATGTCCTTCCACTTGTCGACGGAGACGCTGTCGCCGTACCACTGGTGGGCCAGTTCGTGGACGACCACCGACACGTTCGCCCCGTTGGCGAACTGCCGGGGGCTGTAGAACGGCCGGGTCTGCGTCTCCAGGGCGTAGCCGCTGGTCACGTTGGGGACGTAACCACCGAGCGCGTTGAAGGGGTAGGGCCCGAAGACCTCCTCCAGCCACTCCGCGACCTCGGTCGTCCGCTCGATCGACGCCCGGGCCGCGCCCGCGTTGTCGCCGAGGTCCCGGCTGTAGGCGTTGAGGACCGGGAGCCCGTTCGCCGTCTTGTCCGTGGTGATGTCGAACTTGCCGACGGCGAGCGTGGCCAGATACGTGGCCTGCGGCTTGTTGGAGCGCCAGTTGTAGCGGGTCCAGCCGAGCCGGGAGGACTGCGACTGCAGGACGCCGTTGCTGATCGCCTGCGTGCCGTCCGGCACCGACACCGAGACGTCGAAGGTGGCCTTGTCCAGGGGGTGGTCGTTGGACGGGAACCACCAGGCGGCGGAGTCCGGCTCCTGGGCGGCGACACCGCCGTCGGGCGTGCGGTGCCAGGCGGTCCAGCCGCCGATCTTCACCTCGGAGGGCTTGCCCGCGTACCGCACGACGACCGAGATCGTACGGTTCTTCTCCAGCGGGGTCGCCGGGGTGATCTCCAGCTCCTGCTCGCCGGTGGCGGCGAACTTCGCCTTCTTGCCGTTCACCCGCACCTCGCTGACCTTCAGTCCGAGGTCCAGGTTGAAGCGGGAGAGGTTCTGCTTCGTGGTGGCGAGGATCGTCGCCGTGCCCTCCAGGAGGTCGGTCGCGGGCTGGTACGTCAGCCGCAGGTCGTAGTGGGAGACGTCGTAACCGCCGTTGCCACTGGCCGGGTAGTAGGGATCGCCGATCCCCGATGCGCCCGGAACGTAGTCGGCGGCCGATGCCGGGATCGCCAGCAGGAGAGAGGCCGCGAGCGCGCTCGGAACGACAAGTCTGCGGTGCACGAGAGCTCCAAGTCTGTAAGAAGCACGAATGGTCTTCGGTCCTTATCGACACTATTCAGTGCCACGACGCCCCGTCATGTCCATGGCCCCATCCGCCACACGATCGCCATTCGGCCGAAACGAACGATCCGGTCCCGTCCGGCGTCTTCCTGCTCTCGACTGCACTCTTTTGCTCGGGAGTTGACCGGGGTACGTTCCGCCCCATGGTGATACCTGTGCGGAGAACCCGCAGAGCCCGTCCGTCGTGCAGAACCCTGGTGGCGGCCGCCGCGGCCGCCCTGATGGCCGCGCTGGTGTCCCCGACCGGAGCTCAGGCGCAGGCCCCGGTACGGGAGTCGAAGCCCGTCCACTCCTACGCCGACGCGATCCGTGAGTCCGTCTGGGTGGACACCGGACTGGACGGGGACGGCGACGGCCGCACCGACCGGGTCGCCGTGGACATCGTCCGGCCCCGCGAGCCCGCCGCCGCGGGTCGGAAGATCCCGGTCATCATGGACGCCAGCCCGTACTACGCCTGCTGCGGACGCGGCAACGAAGGCCAGAAGAAGACGTACGACGCGGCCGGGAACCCCGTCCAGTTCCCGCTCTTCTACGACAACTACTTCGTTCCCCGCGGGTACGCCTTCGTCGCCGTCGATCTCGCCGGCACCAACCGCTCCGACGGCTGCGACGACGTCGGCGGGCGCTCCGACGTCCAGTCCGCCAAGGCCGTCGTCGACTGGCTGAACGGCCGGGCCCGCGGATACACCACCCGTACCGGCTCCGACCGCGCCAGGGCCACCACCTGGTCCACCGGCAAGGTCGGCATGATCGGCAAGAGCTGGGACGGCACCATCGCCAACGGCGTCGCCGCGACCGGCGTCGAGGGCCTGGAGACCATCGTGCCGATCGGCGCGATCTCCTCCTGGTACGACTACTTCCACTCCCAGGGCGCCCCGCTCTACAACGCCAACCCGAGCTGGCTCTCCGAGTACGTCAACAGTCCCGAGGCGAACGGCCGTTGCGGTGCGGTCCAGGAGCGCATCACCGCCGCCACCCCGTACAGCGGCGACTGGACCTCCGCCTGGAGCGAGCGGAACCACGTCCCGGACGCCCGGAAGGTGAAGGCCAGCGTCTTCGTCGTGCACGGGCAGCAGGACCTCAACGTCCGCGCCAACCAGTTCGGCCAGTGGTGGGACGCCCTCGCCGCCCGCGGTGTCGAGCGCAAGATCTGGCTCTCGCAGACCGGCCATGTCGACCCCTTCGACTTCCGGCGCGCCGACTGGGTCCGCACCCTGCACCGCTGGTTCGACCACTACCTCCTCGGCTACGAGAACGGCATCGACCGGGAGCCGATGGCCGACGTCGAACGGGCCCCGGACCGCTGGACGACCGACCGGGTCTGGCCGCCGCGCGCCACCGAGCGCACCACCCTGCGGCCCGGCACGGGCGCCGCGCCCGGTGTCGGCACCCTCGGCCGTACCCCCGCCGCGCCCGGCGCCACGGAGACCTTCACCGACGACCCGGGCCTGGGAGAGATCGACTGGGCCGCGCGGATCGACGAGCCGACCGCCGCCAAGGCCGGCTTCGTCACCCGGCCGCTCGGACGCGACCTGCGCCTCTCCGGCTCCTCCACGGTGACCGTCACCGCCACCCCGTCGACCGCGACCGCCCATCTGACGGCCGTTCTCGTCGACCTCGGACCGGACACGATCCGGGACTACGCGGCGGCGGGCGAGGGCATCACCACGCTCACCCAGCGGTCCTGCTGGGGCGCGAGCACGAGCGGCGACAGCGCCTGCTTCAAGGACACCGAGGCCCGCACGGCGGACGTGGACTTCACCGTCGTCAGCCGCGGCTGGGCGGACCTGGGCACCTGGGCGAGCCCCGGCAAGGGCCGGGCGCTGACCCCCGGCACGGCGTACACGATGACGCTGAAGCTGGCGGCCACCGACCATGTCGTCCCGGCCGGGCACCGGCTCGCCCTGATCGTCGGCGGCACCGACAAGGACCTCCTCGACCCTCCGTCCACCACGCCGACGATCACCCTCGATCTCGCCCGTACATCTGCCAAACTGCCCCTGGTCGGCGGCCCGGAGGCCTTCACCCGGGCGACGGCCGGCACGGACGGCGCACGCCTGGCGCCCGGCGAGCGCGCGCTGAAGGGTGTCGGACACCCGCGCTCGAACCACCCCCTTCCCGGAGAGGCCCGATGACGCACACCCCGCACCGCCGCTCCCGACGCACGCTCGCCCTCGTGGCGGGCGTCGCCGCCCTCGGTCTCCCGCTCGTCGCCGTCCCCGCGGAGGCCGCGGGCACCGCGGCCGCCTCACCGCCCCCGAGGACGGGCTTCGAGGGGAGCGGGGGCGCCCGGTGGACCAGCGAGCAGGAGGAGACGGCGTTCCTCGCCGCCGTCGACCGGGGCAGCGACCGCGTATCGGTGCGCACCATCGGCACGACGAAGCAGGGCCGTCCGCTCCGGCTCGCCACGGTCGGCTCGCCCCACGCCGGCACCACCGTGCTGCTGGTCTGCAGCCAGCACGGTGACGAGCCGTCGGGTCGGGAAGCCTGTCTCACCACCGTGCGGGACCTGGCGTACTCCCGGGACCCGGACACACGCCGCTTCCTCTCCCGTACGACCGTTCTCGTCGTGCCCTCCGCCAACCCGGACGGGCGCGAGGCCGACACCCGGGGCAACGCCGACGGTGTCGACGTCAACCGCGACCACATCGCCCTGCGGACCGCCGAGGGCCGGGCGATGGCCGCGCTCATCCGCGACCGGCGCCCGGAGGTGATCTACGACCTGCACGAGTACGGCGGGACCTCGCCCTACTACGACAAGGACCTGCTCGCGCTCTGGCCGCGCAATCTGAACGCCGACGCGCGCGTGCACGACGAGGCCCACACCCTGTCGGAGTCCTATGTCCGGCCGACGGCAGGGGCCGCCGGCTTCGGCAGCGGCATCTACGGGATCTGGACCGACCCCCTCACCGGGAAGCCCATCAAGCAGGTCGCGGGCGACGGCCAGGAGCGGATCCTGCGCAACACGGCCGGCGTCAAGCACTCCGTCGGGCTGCTCGTGGAGACCCGCGTCGAGGCCCTGACCCAAGCCGAGAAGGACGACACCGCACGCAACCAGCGGCGTCGTGTGAGCACCCAACTCGCCGCGCTGAAGGGTGCCTTCGCCTACGTCGACGAGCGGCGCGGACGGCTGGGAGCGGTCACGGCGGCGGCCCGGCACGGCGGGTTCGCCGACCGGGGCCCGGTGCTGCTCGGGGGCGCGGACAACGATCCGGCCGAGCCCGCCGAGACGATCCAGGACCCGCCCTGCGGCTACCGCCTGGACCGCGCGCAGTACGCCGAGTTCGGCGACGAGCTCGCCCTGCACGGGATCACCGTCCTGCGGGACGGCGACGGGGTCCTCGTACCCCTGCGGCAGTCGCAGCGCGCGCTCGTCCCGCTGCTGCTCGACGGCCGGGCGGCCTACCGGCTCACCACCGGACAGCCGGTGGAGGTCTGTTGACGGGCTGAGTTGGTCCCGGAAGCAGCGCGTCACGTGTGGTACTGCCTTACGGAGCGAGTTCAGTCTGTCCCGTAATGCCGTGAAAGGTGCCACCTTGTCGCAGGAAGAACAGAGAGCGGGCGAACCGGGGGGCGGCGGAGGGCGGGGCGGAGGCCGGGAGGGGCTGCCGGTGACGGCGGCCCTTCCGCGTGGCCCCGGACACCACCCCAAGGCCCGGACCGATGGGATCGTGTTCGGCGTCACCGCCGTCCTCACCGTCGCCTTCGTGGTCTGGGGTGCCACGGCCACGGACACTCTGGAGAGCGTCTCCAGCAAGCTTCTCGACGGCCTGATCCGCAACGGGGGATGGGCGTTCATGCTCGCCGCCTCCGGCTTCGTCGTCTTCGCGCTGTGGCTCGCGATCAGCCGGTACGGGCGGATCACCCTGGGCCACGAGACCGAGGGTCCGGAGTTCCGGACCGTGTCGTGGATCGCGATGATGTTCAGCGCCGGCATGGGCATCGGCCTGATGTTCTACGGGGTGAGCGAACCACTCGCCCACTACGGCACCCCGCCGCCCGGCACGAGCCCCGCCGACTCGGCGGAGCGGATGCAGGTCGCGATGGCCACGACCCTCTTCCACTGGACGCTCCACCCCTGGGCGATCTACGCCGTCGTGGGGCTCGCGATCGCCTACTCCACGTTCCGGCGCCGTCGGCGGCAGACCATCAGCGCAGTCTTCGTCCCGCTGATCGGGAAGAAGGCGGCCAACGGCGGTCCCGGCCGGGTCATCGACATCCTGGCCATCTTCGCCACCCTCTTCGGATCGGCCGCCTCGCTGGGGCTCGGCGCGCTCCAGATCGGCAGCGGGGTCGAGGAATTGGGATGGATGGCGAAGACCGGGACCGGACTGCTCGTCGGCATCATCGCCGTCCTGACCGTGGCATTCGTGCTGTCCGCCGTCTCGGGCGTCGAGAAGGGCATCCAGTGGCTCTCCAACATCAACATGGTGCTCGCCCTCATCCTCGCCCTGTTCGTCTTCGTGGCAGGACCGACCATCGTCGTGCTCGATCTGCTGCCCACCTCGATCGCCGCCTATATCGGTGAACTGCCCCAGCTGATCGGACGCACCGAGGTGACCGCGGGGGAGAACGTCCACGACTGGCTGGGGAGCTGGACGGTCTTCTACTGGGCCTGGTGGATCTCCTGGACGCCCTTCGTCGGCATGTTCATCGCCCGCATCAGCAAGGGCCGGACGATCCGTCAGTTCGTCGGCGGGGTCATCCTCGTGCCGAGCACCGTGAGCCTCGTCTGGTTCGCCGTCTTCGGCGGCACGGCCATGAAGCTGAGCGAGCGCGGCGAGCTGGCGGAGGAGACGACGCCGGAGGGCCAACTCTTCGGCCTTCTCCAGGAGTTCCCTATCACCGGGACCATGAGCCTGCTCGTGATGATCCTCGTGGGCATCTTCTTCGTGTCGGGCGCGGACGCGGCCTCGATCGTCATGGGCACGCTCTCGCAGCGCGGCTCCTTCGAACCGACCCGTCCCGTGGTGGTGTTCTGGGGCGTGGTGACCGGTGCCGTCGCCGCCATCATGCTCCTCATCGGCGACGGCAAGGGCGACGCGCTCGCCGGCCTGCAGAACCTCACGATCCTGGTGGCGGCGCCGTTCGTCCTGGTGATGATCGGCATGTGCGTGGCGCTCATGCGGGACTTGCGGCACGACCCGCTCATCGTCAGGGGCGAGGTGGGCGAGGAGGTCATCGAACTCGCAGTGATCGCGGGCCACGAGAAGTACGACGGCGACTTCGAACTGCGCATCGGGCCGGGTACGGGGACATCGGGTGACGGGTCGTGATCGGCCTCAGTTGTTGTTACTGACCGGTACTGACGACGCCCTGGACCGCCGGGCCCAGGCGAGCAACCCCCACAGGCGCCCGGCTCCGGTTCGATCTCCCGATCGAGCCGGAGCCTCGGTGTTCTCGGCCGTCAGCCGACGGCCAGATCGGCGGCCCTCCGGGCGCAGCCCCAGGCGACCGTCACCCCCGCGCCCCCGTGCCCGTAGTTGTGGACGAGACGCCCGCCGCCCGGCAGTTGCTCCACCGCGAGCCGTACCCCGCCCGACCGTGCGGGCCGCAGCCCCACCCGGTGCCCCAGCACCCGGGCGCCCGCGATCTCGGGCCGTACCCGCGCGCACCGCGCAACGATCGCCGCCGCGGTCGCGGGATCCGCCGTGAGCCGCTCGTCACCCTCCTGCGCGGTCCCGCCCAGGATCAGCCGCCCCGGCTGAGGGAAGAAGTACGTGAGCTCAGCGGCATCGCCCGACGCCGAGTCGGCCGCCGTGAACCACTCCTCGATCCCCGGGTTCTCCACCAGCACCAACTGCCCCCGCACCGGCTGCAGTCGCGCGTCCGGCACGAGCTCCCGCGCACCGAGCCCCGCGCAGTCGACCACCACACGCGCCCGCTCGGCCGCCTCGGCGAACCCCGTCACCGCGCGCCGCTCCACCACCCCGCCCGCCGCCTCGAACCGGGCCCGCAGCCACTCCAGATGGACCGGCATGTCGATCAGCGGCAGCCGCGCCGCCAGCCCCACCTCGTACGGCCCCGGCACCTCCCCGGCCGCCAGCTGCCGCAGCCCGGAGACCTCCCGCGCCCAGGAGCCGAGCTTCCCGAGGACCGTGTCCGCGTGCACTCCGGGCACCAGCCGGACGCCCGTGCGCACCGGATCGTCCGCCAGCTTCTCGTACACCCGCAGCGAGTCCAGCGCCCAGGCACCGGTCTCCGCCTCCGGCTCGATCCGGTACGGCCACCACAGCGCCCCCGCCACCGCGGAGGTCGTCCCGGCCGCCGCGTCCCGCGACCACACCCTCACCCGCAGCCCGCGCTCCGCCAGGGTCAGGGCCGTCGTCAGACCGATGACGCCGCCACCGACCACGATCACCTGTTCGCTCATGACCGGACGCTACCCGCACCACGTGCGGACGGACCACGCATCGACAGGTCACGCTCGCACGGACCATGCACGGATTGCCCGGCGCCGGGGAATAATTCCGAACATGTCTGCCGAGTACGCGTCCTTCGCCCTCGCCCCCGCGATACGCACCGGTGCCGTCTCCCCGAGCGGCAGCCACCGCATGCACCGGGACTTCCTGGACTTCGTCGTCGACGGGCGGCCGCTGCTCTTCCGCCTCGCCGACCTCGACGCCGTCTCGCCCCTCGCCTCCGACATCCCGCCCGCGATCCTGACCGACAGCGTCCGAGGGCTCCTCCTCGAGGCCGAGGCGCCGCTGGAGGGCGGTCGCCATGTGATCTACGGCTGCCCCGAGTGCGACGACCTCGGATGCGGGGCGGTCACCGCCGTCATCGAGCGCGACGGCGAGGACATCGTGTGGCGGGACTTCGCCTGGCAGACCGACGACAGCGCCGACCTCGACTTCAACGGCTACCAGGGGATCGGCCCGTACCGCTTCCGCGGCGACCGGTACCGCGCCGAGCTGGAGCGGCTCCTTCGGGACGACGAGGACGAGACGGCCGCGCCCTCCCACCGCCGTGTCCTGCTCATCGGCGCCCGCGCTGCCGTCCTCGGCAAGCTCGCCGCCGCCCTGCGCACCATCGGCATCGGTGCCGACATCGTCCAGGACACCGACGGGGTCACCGACGACGAGCTGCGCGGCTACGGCGCCGTCGCCTTCGGCCGGGCCGTCACCGACGAGGCACGGGCCCGGATCCGCGACTCCTTCGGCCGCGCCGGCGCCGACGTGGCGTACGTCGACGGACTCGCCCCCGTCGTCCCCGTCCTCGTCGCCCAGATCGTCACCGCCCTCGACCCGACCCCGCCGGAGCGGCGGCGCGTCACCGCCCTGGCCGCCACGGCGGCCGAGGCCACCGTCGAGGTCAGCTCCGCGGTCGGCGTCCAGCTCGTCGCCTACCGCCTCGACCGTCTCTACCGCACCCACGAGAAACTGCTCCTCGACGACGTGCTGGAGCCCGGCACCCACCGGATCCCGCTCGACGCCAAGGCGGTCAAGGGGCAGTCCTTCGTGGTGGCCCGCACCACCGGCAGCGAGCTGGTGGTCCCGGTCGTCCGCTGACCGGCCGGGCACCGGTCGCCTACGGACCCACCGGCGGGCCTGACCTAGGATTCATCTCCTGATGACTGCAACCCTCGTCGCCAAGGACCTCGCCGCCGGCCACGGCGAACGCTCCCTCTTCGCCGGCCTCGACCTCGTCGTCGCCCCCGGCGACGTCATCGGCCTCGTCGGTGTCAACGGCGCCGGCAAGTCGACCCTGCTGCGGCTGCTCGCCGGGCTCGACACCCCCGAGGACGGCGAGCTCAAGCTCTCCCCGCCCACCGCCACCGTCGGCCACCTCCCGCAGGAGCCGGAGCGGCGCGAGGGCGAGACGGTAGGGGAGTTCCTGGCCCGCCGTACGGGCGTGGCCGCGGCGCAGGCCGCCATGGACGAGGCCACCCAGGGCCTGGTCGACGGGACGCCCGGCGCCGACGACGCCTACGCCGTCAGTCTGGAGCGCTGGCTCGACCTCGGCGGCGCCGACCTGGACGAGCGCGCCGAGGAGGTCGCCGACTCGCTCGGCCTCACCGTCGGCCTCGACCAGCCGATGACCTCCCTCTCCGGCGGCCAGGCCGCCCGCGCGGGCCTGGCCTCCCTCCTCCTCTCCCGCTACGACGTCTTCCTGCTCGACGAGCCCACCAACGACCTCGACCTCGACGGTCTGGAGCGGCTCGAAGCCTTCGTGCAGGGGCTGCGCGCCGGCACGGTCGTCATCAGCCACGACCGCGAGTTCCTCACCCGCACGGTGACCAAGGTCCTCGAACTCGACCTCGCCCAGCAGCAGATCACCCTCTACGGCGGCGGCTACGAGGCCTACCTGGAGGAGCGGGACAGGGCCAGGCGGCACGCGCGCGAGGACTTCGAGGAGTACGCCGGCAGGAAGGCGGCCCTCGAAGCGCGCGGTCACATGCAGCGGTCCTGGATGGACAAGGGCGTCAAGAACGCCCGCCGCAAGGCCACCGACGGCGACAAGCTCGGCCGCAACGCCCGCAGCGAGGCCAGCGAGAAGCAGGCCGCGAAGGCCCGGCAGACGCAGCGGATGATCGAACGGCTCGATGTCGTCGACGAGCCCCGCAAGGAGTGGGAGCTGCGGATGGAGATCGCCGCCGCCCCGCGCTCCGGCTCGGTCGTGGCGACCCTGCGCGAGGCAGAGGTCCGGCGCGGCGACTTCCGCTTCGGGCCCGCCACCCTCCAGATCGACTGGGCCGACCGCGTCGCCATCACCGGTGCGAACGGCGCCGGCAAGTCGACCCTGCTCGCCGCGCTCCTCGGCCGACTCCCGCTCGACGCGGGGGACGCGGTGCTCGGCTCGGGCGTCGTGGTCGGCGAGGTCGACCAGGCGCGGAAGCTCTTCCACGGCTCCGAGGCGCTGCTCGACGCGTTCTGCGCGGCGGTGCCGGAGACCGAGCCCGCCGAGGTACGGACGCTGCTCGCGAAGTTCGGTCTCAAGGCCGAGCACGTCCTGCGCCCGGCCACGACGCTCTCCCCGGGCGAGCGCACCCGCGCCGCGCTGGCCCTGCTCCAGGGCCGTGGGGTGAACCTGCTGGTGCTCGACGAGCCGACCAACCACCTGGACCTGCCGGCCATCGAGCAGCTGGAATCCGCGCTCGACTCGTACACCGGCACGCTGCTCCTCGTCACCCACGACCGGCGGATGCTCGACGCGGTGCGCACGACCCGTCGCATCGAGGTCGCGGACGGCAAGGTGACCGAGCTCTGATGGGTGTCACGTTCGGCTGGGGCCCCACGGAGGCGGCCGTCCTCGCCCGGGACGCGGCATGCCTGGTCGTCGTCGACGTGCTCTCCTTCACGACGTCGGTCGGCGTCGCCGTGGAGTCCGGCGCGGCGGTGTACCCGTACCGCTGGAGGGACGAGACGGCCGTGGCGTACGCGGCGAAGCTGGACGCCGCGCTGGCCGTCGGCCGCAGCGAGGCGTCGCCGGAGACGCCGTGGACCCTGTCCCCGGCAGCCCTGCGGGCAGCCCCGCCGACCCCGCGCCTGGTCCTGCCGTCCCCGAACGGCTCCACTATCTCCGCCGGGGCCGGGGACGCGACCGTGGTCGCGGCCTCGTTCCGCAACCGCATGGCCGTCGCCCGCTGGCTCGCCCGGCACGGGTACGGCTCGGAGTCCGGTCCACTCGCCGTCGTCGCCTCGGGCGAACGGTGGCCCGACGGCTCCCTGCGCCCGGCCCTGGAGGACCTCCTCGGCGCGGGCGGAGTGCTGTCGGCGCTCTGCGCACTCGGCTCGTACGCCCTCACGCCCGAGGCGAGGGCGGCGGCCACGCTCTGGGAGGCGACGGAGGACCCCGTGGCGGAGCTGCACCGCTGCGCTTCGGGGCGTGAACTGTACGAGTACGGCTATCCGCAGGATGTGGCGGTGGCCGCCGAGGTCGACACCTCGGAGACCGTCCCCGTCCTGACGGACGGCGCATTCCTGGAGGCACCATGACCGACCTGCTGACCCGGCTCACCGAGATGCTGGACGACCTCGACGCCGACGTCGACGAGACGATCGACCTCGCGGACGAGATCGCCGCCTCGGGCGACGCCGCGCTCCTTCCGCGGCTCCAGTCCGAACTGGACCGCGCCCTCGTCGAGCGGAACGCCTACGCCCGCGAGCTGCTCGGCGGCGTCCTCGCCGCGATCGGCGGCCCGGACGCGCTGCCGGCCCTGCTGCGCGCCTCGTCCGTCGACCTCGGCGACGACCAGGACGCCCTGGCGACCGAGATCGTCGACCTGGTCCAGTCCGACCCGACCCGCTCCCGCGCGTTGCTGCAGCCCCTGACGGAGGACGACGACCTGACGGTCGCCAACCGCGCCGAATGGGCCCTCCGCTTCCTGCCGCAGGGCTAGGTACCGCGTCTCCCCTCTCTGCGGGAGGGGTCCCGCCGCTGTGAACGGATCACACGGCAGGCCGAGGGACGCGGGACCGGGCGGCCGTCTGTTCCAAGGTGAGTTCACGCACGGTGGCCATGTCGCTGAAGGGCAGCAGCTCCTCGCCGACGATCTGGTGCGGCTCGCTGCCCTTGCCGGCGATCAGGACGGTGTCCTCCGGGCCCGCCGCGGACAGGGCGAACGAGATGGCCTCGTGACGGTCGGCGATCCGCTCGAACGGGGTGCCGGTCGCGGCGAGGCCGGGGACGATCTGGTCCAGGATCGCTTGCGGGTCCTCGTTGCGCGGGTTGTCCGAGGTGAGGACGCACAGGTCGGAGTGGGCCCCGGAGATCCGCCCCATGTCGGCCCGCTTCGTCGTGTCCCGGTCCCCGCCGCAGCCGAAGACGGTGATCACCCGGCCGCGCGCGTAGCCGCGGATGGTGGTCAGGACCTTGTCCAGGGAATCCGGGGAATGGGCGTAGTCCACGATCACGGAGGTCCCGCGCGGGGTCTCGAAGCGCTCGAACCGGCCCGGTACGGGCGGCATCCGGTCGAGTGCGGCGACGAGGGCGCCCAGCTCGTGTCCCAGGACGTGGCAGGCAGCCAGGGTGGCGAGCGCGTTGGCCACCGAGAACCGGCCCGGAACCGGGATCGACGCCGGATACGTGCGCCCTGCGTGGTGGAGGGTGAACCGCGTGCCGGACGCGCTGACGGCCAGGTCGGTCGCCCGGTAGTCCGCCGGAGCATCGAGGGCGTACGTGGTCACCGCACCAGGCATCATCGCCACGATCCCGGCGCCCACCGGATCGTCGGCATTGACCACCGCGCGCCGGCACAGCCCCTGGAAGAGGCGGAGTTTGGCGTCCCGGTAGTTCGCCATCGTTCCGTGGTCGTCGAGATGGTCCTGCGTCAGGTTGGTGAACACCCCGACGTCGATGAACGTACGGTCCACGCGGTGCGTCAGCAGGCCCATCGACGTGGCCTCCAGCACCACACTGCCAGTCCCACGGTCGCGCATACACCCCAGGAGATACTGCAGGTCCGGCGACTCCGGGGTGGTCAACACCGATCGTGGCATCGGGATCAGCTCGTCGCCGATACGGCTGCCGGCCGTCCCGATGACCCCCACCTTCGCGCCCTCGGAGATCCGCAGGGCGGACTCGACCATGTACGAGACCGAGGTCTTGCCGTTGGTGCCGGTGATCGCCACCACGTCCATCTGCCGCCCCGGTTCGCCGAAGTAGCGGGAGGTCACGATCGCGGCCGCCCTCCGGATGTCCGGCACCCGCACGGCGCACGTGCCCGGCGGCCACACCGACGCCGACGGCGCCGGTTCCGTGCCGTCGACCAGCACGGCGGCCGCTCCGCGGGCGAGCGCGGGTGCCACGGAGCCGGGCCCGCCCTCCCGGTGTCCGGGCACGGCGATGAACAGGCAACCCGGCATCACCCGGTCCACGTCGAAGGTCGTCCCCGCGGTGATCAGTGTGCTGCTCGGGTCACCCTGGAGTACGTGGTGCTCCTGCCCGGCCAGCAGATCGCTCAGCTTCACAATGATCCCTTCGAAGTGGCCCGGCCCGGTCGTGCGGCCGTAGCCAGGCGGCAGCGCCGGCGAGTGCCGGAAGGCTGCTGTGGTGACGTGGAGCGGGGCGGAGACCGCCCGGCGGCAGGCGGGGCGAGACGGACTCGGCCGGGGAGGGGCCCGGCGTACGGCGGGGGAGCGGCGCGCCGGGGAAGAGGGTCGCTAGCCGTGGCCGTGCAGGGCGATACGGCGGGTTCGGGGCGACTCGACGTCAGCGGCGGTGTCCGGGTCGACGACGGCCTGACGCACTCCGGACGCGGCCTGCCGCAGGCACTGCCTCGTCGAACGGATGCGACCCATGGAGCGAGTGTATGGCTGTTCCGGCGGCTCGCCGCCCACATCGCCGGCCGTCCTGCCCGCCGAGAGCGGGGCCGCAGCGTGTGGATCGAGACGAGAAGGACGTCAACGCGCCCATGTCCCGCGGGCCGGGCCTTCTCTTTCGGCTCACCGGTCCGTGTGACTCGTTCCCCGGCCGAAGGCCGGGAGAAGGCGAAAGGGCCCGGCCTTCCGCCGGGCCCCGTACGTGTCAGCGACCGCGTCGCTTGCCGCCGCCGCCCTCGTTCAGCAGGCCCGCCTTGCGCAGGGCGTCCGCCATCGCGCTGTTCGACGGCGCCGGGGCCTGGGAGCGACCCCGGTCGCCACCACCACCGCCGCCGCCCGCGCCACGGCGCTGCTGCGGCGGCCGGCCACCGCGCTCACCGCGCTCCCGCTTCGGGGCACCCCCGCCGGCCGCCTCCGCCGTCGCCTCGTCGTCGAGCCGCAGGGTCAGCGAGATCCGCTTGCGCGGGATGTCGACGTCCAGGACCTTCACCCGGACCACGTCACCCGGCTTCACCACGTCCCGCGGGTCCTTCACGAACGTCTTCGACATCGCCGACACGTGGACGAGCCCGTCCTGGTGCACACCGATGTCCACGAACGCCCCGAACGCCGCCACGTTCGTGACCACGCCCTCCAGGACCATCCCCGACACCAGGTCGCCGAGCTTCTCGACGCCCTCCTTGAACGTCGCCGTCTTGAACGCCGGCCGCGGGTCCCGCCCCGGCTTCTCCAGCTCGCGCAGGATGTCTGTGACCGTCGGCAGACCGAAGGTCTCGTCGACGAAGTCGTCCGCCCGCAGAGACCGCAGCACACCCGAGTTGCCGATCAGCGACGCGACCTCGCCACCCGTCGTCTTCACCATCCGCCGCACCACCGGGTACGCCTCCGGGTGCACCGAGGACCCGTCCAGCGGGTCGTCGCCGCCCCGGATCCGCAGGAAGCCCGCGCACTGCTCGTACGCCTTCGGTCCGAGCCGCGCCACGTCCTTCAGCGCCTTCCGCGACCGGAAGGGGCCGTTGGCGTCCCGGTGCGCCACGATGTTCTCGGCCAGACCCGCGCCGATCCCCGACACCCGCGAAAGCAGCGGCGCGGACGCGGTGTTGACGTCGACACCGACGCCGTTCACACAGTCCTCGACCACGGCGTCCAGCGAACGCGAGAGCTTCACCTCGGACAGGTCGTGCTGGTACTGGCCGACCCCGATCGACTTCGGGTCGATCTTCACCAGCTCGGCCAGCGGGTCCTGGAGCCGCCGCGCGATCGAGACGGCACCGCGCAACGACACGTCCAGCTCGGGCAGTTCCTGCGAAGCGAACGCGGAGGCCGAGTACACCGAGGCGCCGGCCTCGGACACCATGACCTTGGTGAGCTTCAACTCCGGGTGCTTGGTGATGAGTTCGGCCGCGAGCTTGTCCGTCTCGCGGGAGGCAGTGCCGTTGCCGATGGCGACCAGCTCGACCGCGTGCTCCTTCGCGAGCCGCGCCAGCTTCGCCAGCGACTCGTCCCACTTGTTCGCGGGGACGTGCGGGTAGATCGTGTCGGTGGCCACGACCTTGCCCGTCGCGTCGACCACGGCGACCTTCACACCCGTACGGAAACCGGGGTCCAGGCCCAGGGTGGCCCGCGTCCCGGCCGGCGCGGCGAGCAGCAGGTCGCGCAGGTTCGCGGCGAAGACCCGTACCGCCTCGTCCTCCGCCGCCGTCCGCAGCCGCAGCCGCAGATCGATCCCGAGGTGGACCAGGATCCGGGTCCGCCAGGCCCAACGGACCGTGTCCTGAAGCCACTTGTCGCCCGGGCGGCCTCGCTCGGCCACCCCGAAGCGCGAGGCGACCATTGCCTCGTACGCGGTCGGGCCGGGCACCTCGGAGGGCTCCTCCGGCTCCAGCTCCAGCGTGAGGACGTCCTCCTTCTCGCCGCGCAGCATCGCGAGGATCCGGTGCGAGGGGAGCGCCGTGAACGGCTCGGCGAAGTCGAAGTAGTCGGCGAACTTGGCGCCCGCCTCCTCCTTGCCCTCGCGGACCTTGGCGGCGAGCCGTCCCCGGCCCCACATCCGCTCGCGCAGCTCGCCGATGAGGTCGGCGTCCTCGGAGAACTTCTCGGTGAGGATCGCGCGGGCGCCCTCCAGCGCCGCGGCCGGGTCCGTGACCCCCTTGTCGGCGTCGACGAAGGCCGCGGCGGCGGCCGCCGGCTCCACCGACGGGTCGGCGAGGAGCCCCTCCGCCAGCGGCTCCAGGCCGGCCTCGCGGGCGATCTGCGCCTTCGTGCGCCGCTTGGGCTTGAAGGGCAGGTAGATGTCCTCGAGACGGGCCTTGGTGTCGGCGGCCCGGATCCGGGCCTCCACCTCGGCCGTCAGCTTGCCCTGCTCCCGTACGGAATCGAGGATGGCGGTCCGCCGGTCCTCCAGCTCCCGCAGATAACGCAGCCGCTCCTCGAGCGTGCGCAGCTGCGCGTCGTCGAGCATCTCGGTCGCTTCCTTGCGGTAGCGCGCGATGAACGGCACGGTCGACCCGCCGTCGAGCAGCTCGACGGCGGCCCTCACCTGTCGCTCGCGTACGCCGAGTTCCTCGGCGATCCTGCCTTCGATGGACGTCGTCACGGTGTCCCGACTCGCCTTCTCGCGCCTCAAGCTTGCGACTGCATTGTGCCGGGTCGCCGACCGGATCGCCGCACCCGCCCCGCCCGCGCGGCGGTTCCGTCAGCCCTTGTCGCCGAGGTCCGCCGGGAAGGCCCCCGCCAGGAAGGCCGCGTTACGGAAGCCCTTGCCCAGCTCCGTCAGGCGCTCGACGCCCGCCGCGCCCAGGTGCTCGTACGGTGCGGAGTCCAGGCGGTCGGTGTGCTCCTCCACCGCGTCGCGCAGGGCGACCCCCTCGGCGGTGAGCTCGCCGTCCGCGTCCAGCAGCCCGCGCTCGCGGAGCCGCGCGGCCGCGGCGTCCCAGTCGGCGCGCCGCCAGCCCCGGGCGGCCAGGGCCCAGCGCGGGTTCATGCCCGTGCCCGTGGCGGTGTGGCTGACCATCGCCTCCAGCGGGTCGAGGCCCACGCTCAGGAGGGCCGCGAGGTGACCGTCACCCCGGTGCTCGCGCAGCAGCGTCGCGGCATGCCAGTAGCGCAGGTGCGCCTCCTCGGGGACCGGCAGGTCGGCGTGGGCCGAGTAGAGCGGCCGGGCATGCCGGGTGCAGGCCTCGGTGGCGCGCAGGGCCAGCTCGGCGGCCTCCGCCATCTCGGCCGAGGCGACGGCCTCCTCGCCGAGGAGGCGGCGCATCGTGGTGTCCACGGCCCGCAGCCGCGCGGCCACCACGTCCGTCGGCGAGGCGATCTCCCAGACGGCGGGCAGGTGCCGGGCCAGCAGCTCGACGTTGTAGTTGGAGAAGGCCGCGGCGACCGTTCCGGCGCCCACGGCGCCCATCGCGGCACTGCGAGAGGCGAGCCGCATGGCCGACGTGTCCTCGAATCCGAGGGCCCGGAACTCGGTGTCCAGGTCCGGCGAGAAGTACACCGTGGAGTGCATCGGGTTGAGCATGTGGTGGCAGCGGCGGCCCGCGCGGGGCGGCAAAGAGGTCATGGACGGCACGTTACCGACTGGTCGGTACGATCGGAAGTCCGGGGCGGCCGCGCTCGCCCGCGGTCATGGCAGGAAAGGTGGGGTCTTCGTCATTGCGGACATCCCGCGCCCTGCCAAGGATGGAACACATGACGAAGCGACCCGTGCTCGTCGTCCTCTTCGACGACGTGCAGAGCCTGGATGTCACCGGACCGGTGGAGGTGTTCGCCGGGGCCGGACGCGCCGCCGGCGGTGACGCCGCCTACCCGATCCGGACCGCCTCGCTCGACGGGGGTCCGGTCCGCACCCAGAGCGGCCTGCGGATGCTCCCGGACACGACGCTCGCCGAAGCGGACCGCCCGCACACCCTGCTCGTCCCCGGCGGCGAGGGCACCCGCCACGCCGACCCCCGGCTGATCGACTGGCTGCGTGAGAACGCCCCGCACGCCGAGCGCCTGGTCTCCGTCTGCACCGGTGCCCTGCTGCTCGCCGAGGCCGGGCTCCTCGACGGCCACCGGGCCACCACCCACTGGGTCGCCTGCGACCACCTCGCCCGCTGCTACCCCGAGGTCGAGGTGGAGGCGGAGCCCATCTTCGTCCGCGACGGCAGGATCTCCACCTCCGCCGGCGTGACCGCGGGCATCGACCTCGCCCTCGCGCTGGTCGAGGAGGACCTCGGCCGCGACACCGCGCTGACCGTCGCCCGCCATCTGGTCGTGTTCCTGCGCCGCCCGGGCAACCAGGCGCAGTTCAGCGCCCAGCTGGCGGCCCAGACCGCCCGTCGGGCACCTCTGCGGGACCTCCAGCAGTGGATCACCGAGCACCCCGAAGAGGACCTCTCCGTCGAGGCGCTGGCGGCCCGCGCCAGGCTGTCGCCCCGTCACTTCGCCCGCGCGTTCCAGTCCGAGACCGGCACGACTCCGGGCCGGTATGTGGACCGGGTCCGACTCGAACACGCGCGCAGGCTCCTGGAGGAGACGGCCGTAGGGGTCCAGGAGGTCGCCCGGGCGGCCGGCTACGGCACCCCCGAAGCCATGCGCCGGGCCTTCGTCAAGGCGCTCGACACGGCCCCGGCCGAGTACCGACGCCGCTTCCACGCACCCGTGTCGACGACGCACCGACCCGGCTCCCACTGAACCGACCGCCGCACCACCACCACCACCGAGGGGAACACCATGCAGATCGCCGTGCTGCTCTACGACCGCTTCACCACGCTCGACGCCGTCGGCCCCTACGAGCTCCTCGCCCGCATCCCCGGAGCCGAGACCGTCTTCGTCGCCAAGGAGGCCGGGCCCGTCCGCAACGACCAGGGCAGCCTCGCGCTCGTCGCCGACAAGTCCCTCGCGGACGTGCCGAACCCGGACATCGTCCTGGTCCCCGGAGGCCCCGACTCGCGAGCCGCGATGAACGACCCGGAGATCCTCGACTGGCTCCGTACCGCCGACGCGACCAGCACCTGGACCACCTCCGTCTGCACGGGTTCCCTGATCCTGGGCGCCGCGGGCCTGCTCGACGGCCGCCGGGCCACCACCCACTGGCTCGCCTTCGACGAGCTTCGGGCGGCCGGCGTCGAGCCCACCGGAGAGCGGGTCGTCTTCGACGGCAAGTACGTCACCGCCGCCGGGGTCTCGTCCGGCATCGACATGGCGCTGCACCTCATCGGCCGGATCGCCGGCGACGAGACCGCCCAGACCATCCAGCTGCTGACCGAGTACGACCCGCAGCCGCCCTACGACGCGGGGTCCCCGGAGAAGGCCCCGGCCGAGATCGTCGCCCGCTGGCGGGGCACGGCCGCGGAGGACCTCCCCCAGGGCGGAGCCGGCGGAGGCCGCGACGCCGTGCGGTGACCCCGTACGGCAAAGCCTCAGACCCCGTACGTGAAGCGGGGCGCGCGGCGCTCCAGGAAGGCGGCGACCCCCTCCGCGGTGTCGCCGCTGCCGCGCGCCTCCTCCGCCCAGTGCGCGTCCCGGTCGGTGCGGCCGTCGGCGAACTCCTTCGCGGCCGCCTGCGTCAGCAGGGAGCGCGAGGCCAGGACGCGGGTGAACTCGCCCACCCGCTTGTCCAGTTCGCCGGCCGGGAGCACCTCGTCCACCAGGCCGGAGCGCAGCGCCCGCTCCGCTTCGATCAACTCACCCGAGAAGAGCAGGTACTTGGCGGCCGAGGGCCCCACCAGCGAGGCCAGCCGACGCGTCGAGGAGGACGGATAGACGATGCCGAGCTTCGACGGGGTGACTCCGAACCGCGCGCCTTCCTCCGCGAACCGCAGGTCGCAGGCGGCTGCGAGCTGGCAGCCGCCGCCCACGCAGTAGCCGCGGACGGCGGCGAGCGTCGGCTTCGGGAAGGCGGCGAGCGCCTCCTCGGCCCGTACCGCGAGCGACTGCTGCTCGTCGCCCGGCTCCCGCAGCGTCGAGATGTCCGCGCCGGCGCAGAAGGTCTCGCCCTGACCGGTGAGGACCAGGACGCGGACCCCGGGGTCGGTCGCGAGCGGGGCGAGCAGCCCCGGCAGGGACCGCCACATCGCGGCCGTCATCGCGTTGCGCTTGGCGGGGTTCGAGATGACGACGGTGGCGACCCCGTCGACGACGCTGACACTCAGCTGCGGCTCCATGCGCCGGATGCTATCCGGGCACCCCGACCGTACGATCAAGAAGGGGGTGCGAGGAGGAGGCGCCGCATGGCCCAGGGTTCCCACGACGCCGTACGCGAGGGCAGGAAGCTGCGCCGTGGTTTCGGCTGGCTCACCTTCCTCGGTTTCCTGCTCGTCATCGCCGGGATCGTCGGTCTGTTCTACACCGGCCTCGCCACGCTCACCTCGATGCTCCTCTTCGGCTGGCTCCTGCTCATCGGCGGTGTCGTGGGTCTGCTGCATGCCATCGAGTCCCGTGGCACCAGCTACTTCTGGCTGGCCGTGGTGGTGGCCGCCCTGAACATCGCGGCCGGCGTGGTCGTCATCCGTCATCCGGAGGGCTCGGCCGAGGCGCTGACCATGTTCGCGGCGCTGCTCTTCCTGACCGGCGGGGTGTTCCGGTTGGTGGGCAGTGTGGTGGTGCGCGGTCCGCAGATGGGCTGGACGCTGCTCCAGGGGGCCTTCGGGCTCCTGCTCGGGCTGCTGGTGCTCTTCGACTGGCCCGACAGCAGCCGCTACGTCCTCGGGGTCTTCTTCTCGCTCGCCCTGCTCTTCGACGGTCTCGGCCTGATCGCCATCGGTGTCGGAGGCCGACGGATCGTCGGTATGGTCGCGCCCGAGGCGGCCTCTTCGCAGGCCCCGGCGCATGCCTCTCCGCGGACGTCTCCGCCCGCCGCGGAGGAGATGCCCCCTAAGCCGTCAGAAGAAGATCAGGAGCAGTCGAACAACTGACGTTGGCATACTCACCCGATCAGAAGTCGGTCGATAAGTGTCGACTTCTGGTCAGTAGGCCGGTCCGGACCTACGGATTACCAAGACTCGATCCCGTGGCGACAATCGAGCACGAGGGTGGGAGCCGGACTATGGAGAGCCGCGGGAGCGTCCCCGCACGGCCACCGTCCTACGAAGGGGTCTGGCGCTTCACCGCTCCCGCGGTCGACGTCTCCGTTCCGCAGGCCCGGCATGCCGTTCGGGACCTGTTGATCCGTCAAGGGGTACCGGCTCACGACGACACGGTCCAGGGCCTGCTCCTGATCGTCTCGGAGCTGGTCACCAACGCCGTCAAGCATGCGGCGTTGCTGTCCCCCGAAGTGGCGGTGGAGGTGGCGATCGGCGCGGAGTGGATCCGGGTGTCCGTCGAGGACAACCATCCGTACCGCCCCAAGGCGCTGGAGGCGGACTACGGGCAGACGGGCGGCCGCGGGCTGCTCCTGGTGCGCGAGATCGCGCTGGAGTCCGGCGGTGCCTGCGACGTGGAGCACACCGCGAGCGGCGGCAAGATCATCTGGGCCGCCCTGCCCCTCGCACCGCAGGTGCCGGGGCCCGCGGCGGCGCCGGGAATCGGATCCCGGGTGCCCGCGACGGCGCCCGGCACCCCGATCCTGCCCGGGATCACCAGCCCAAGGACGGACCCGTCAGCTCCCTGACGGCCGGACGGGCCGCGTCCAGGACCGTCATGAACCAGGCGGAGAACGGCGCGGTCGCATGCCGCTCCGCGAGCTCCTCCGCCGTCACGAAGGCGGTCTCCTCGACCTCCTCCGGGTCCGGACGCAGATCGGCCTGCACCATGCCGACGAAGAGGTGGTTGTACTCCTGCTCCACCAGGCCCGACGCGGGGTCCGGGTGGTTGTAGCGGACGGTGCCCGCCTCGGCGAGCAGCGAGGGCGAGATGCCCAGCTCCTCGTAGGTGCGCCGGGCGGCGGCCGCGAACGGCGCCTCGCCCGGGTACGGGTGGCCGCAGCAGGTGTTCGACCAGACACCGGGGGAGTGGTACTTGCCCAGCGCGCGGCGCTGGAGCAGCAGCCGGCCGGACTCGTCGAACAGGAAGACGGAGAAGGCGCGGTGCAGCTGCCCGGGCGCCTGGTGCGCCGCGAGCTTCTCGGCCGTGCCGATGGTGGTGCCGTCCTCGTCGACCAGCTCGAGCATGATCGACGCCGGGACGCCGCCCGAAGAGACGCCGTTCGGCGAGCTGTGTGCCGCGGTGGCTGGTGTGGTCGGCATACCCATCCTTCGCATCGGTCCTCGGCCCGGTGGGGCCCCCTCAGTCTGCCGCACAAAAGCGGCTTGTCCGTACTTCGGAGGCCGGACATGGCCCGCTCCCACCACACCGGAGTACAGCCGGTGCGGCGGGAGCGGGCGACGCGTCAGACGCCGAAGGCCGTCGGATAATGGATCATGCCCCGGGTGACCGGGCCGGAACCGTCGAGGACCAGCGCCATCATCGCCTCGTCCGGAACCTCGAAACCTGGCTTGATCCCATATTCAGACGCCCGTACGAAGCCGAATCGCGGGTAGTACTCCGGGTGGCCGAGCACCAGCACGAGCCGCTCCCCGCGCCGCCGCGCGGCGTCGAGCACGGCCCGGACCACGGCCTCTCCGGCACCCTCCCGCTGGTACGCCGGGTCGACGGCGACCGGAGCGAGCGCGGCCGCCGGAGCGCCGTCGACGTGGCAGCGGGTGACGAGCGCGTATCCCGCCACCGTGCCGTCGGGCGCCTCGGCGACGTACGAGAGGCCGGGCAGCCAGGCGCCGGAGTCCTCCCGCAGGGCGTCGACCAGCACGGCCTCGTCCGCGGTGGCGAAGGCGGCCGCGTTGATCTCCCGTACGCGCGGGATGTCGGCGGCCGTCTCCTCCCGCGTGCGCCACCGGGGATCGGCGGGCCGCAGGACGTAGCCGGTGTAGCCGTACTCGCCGCCGTGGTCACGGCGCATGGCGAGTTCCTCCCGGGTCGAGGCGAGGGCCTCGGCCATGCCGGGAGCCGCCGGGTCGGCGGCATCGGCCCGCGCCGAGAGCGGGCCGTAGTACTCCTCCCAGTCGCTCTCGGGCTGGGGGACGACCCCGAGGACGTGATAGCCGGCCTCGGTCGCCGCCGCGGTGTTGGCGACGCCGGTACGGAGCGGATAGTGCGTGTCCCAGAAGGCGCGGGCCTCCCGGCTCGGTGCGTCCACCGTCCACTCGCACTCGGTGAGGACGAGGGTCCCGCCGGGAGCCAGCAGACGGCGCCACTCGCGCAGCGCGGTGTCGAAGCCGATCGCGTAGGCCGAGCTCTCGGCCCAGACCAGATCGAAGGATCCGTCGGGGAACGGGAGCGCGCCCATGTCGGCGGCGAGCGTACGGACCCGGTCGCCGAGCCCGCGGGCCTCGGCGGCCCGTCGCAGCTCGTCGAGGAAGGGCTCGTGCAGGTCCACGGCAGTCACCTGGGCGCCGGCCTCGGCGGCCAGGAGCAGCGCGGAGCGGCCGGGGCCGCAGCCGAGATCGAGCACGCGGGGCCGCTCGGGGAGCGGACCGGTAGAAGTGAGCAGGCGACGGGTGGTGGAGTCGGAGCCCGGACCCTGCCGCGGAAGACCGTGGTGCAGGGCGAAGAAGGCGGTGTGGAGATCGTTGTCGGACAACGGGGGAAACCCTTGTGTGAGGGGCCCCGGCCGACGACGTGACGAACCGGTTCGGAGAACCGGGAGATCAGGTCAGCCGGAGACCCGGGAGCTGAAGCCGGACCGGGCGCTGCCGCACTGGGCAGCCTCCATCGCGACGGTCATCAACCTCAGCTCCTCTCTCACCTCACGTGTGCCGATCAACGGTATCAGCCGCCCGGGATCACAGGCAGAGCTTGGCCTCGTGCTCGGCGTGACCCGCCGGCTCCAGCTGGAAGGTGCAGTGCTCCACGTCGAAGTGCGAGCCCAGGCAGCCCTGGAGGTCGTGCAGCATCTTCTCGTGGCCCACCGAGTCCAGCGCGGCCTGGTCCACCACCACGTGCGCGGAGAGCACCGGCATCCCCGAGGTGATCGTCCAGGCATGCAGATCGTGGACGTCCTCGACGCCCGGCAGCGCCAGGATGTGTGCGCGTACCTCCGCCATGTCGACGCCCTTGGGGGCGGACTCCAGGAGGACGTCGAGGGTCTCGCGCAGCAGCTTGACCGTGCGCGGCACGATCATCAGACCGATCAGGATCGAGGCGATCGGGTCCGCGTACTGCCAGCCGGTCGCGAGGATGATGCCCGCCGAGATCAGCACCGTCACCGAACCCAGGGCGTCGGCGAGGACCTCCAGATAGGCGCCGCGTACGTTCAGGCTCTCCTTCTGGCCCCGGACGAGGAGTGAGAGCGAGATCATGTTGGCGACCAGGCCGATCAGCGCGAACGCGATGACCATGCCGCCCCTGGTCTCGGCCGGCTCGATGAACCGCTGGATCGCCTCGTAGAGCACGTAGCCGCCGACGCCGAGCAGCAGCAGACAGTTGGCCAGCGCGGCCAGGATCTCGGCCCGGGCGAAGCCGAAGGTGCGGTTCTCGGTGGGCGGCCGGTTGGCGAAGTGGATCGCGAGCAGCGCCATCGCCAGGCCGACCGCGTCGGTCGCCATGTGGGCCGCGTCGGCGATCAGCGCCAGCGAGTTCGAGGCGATGCCGCCGACGATCTCGATCACCATCACGGACAGTGTGATCGCCAGCGCGATCCGCAGCCGGCCCCGGTAGGCCGCGGCCGCGGTCCCCGTGGGCGGCGGTCCGCCGTGACTGTGTCCGTGGTCGTGTCCAGCCCCCATGACAAGGCCTCCCGGTCGTGTCGTCTTGTTGCCCCGAGTCGCAAGTGAACTACGGGTGGGGGGTATGTGCAACACGGTACTGAACACCGTTGTCATATCGTCTGACCTGCGGTTATGTGCGCGCCTCGGGGCGGGGTGCGGCAGCCGCTTCGGGCGGCCCCTGAGCGCGGTTTGTGGGGCGGGGTGTCGATCGCCCATGATGATCTCCGCAGGACGGGGCGCGCTCGCGAGGATTCGAGTGGGCCCGGGGGAGTCCGCACCGCAAAGCCTCGATGAACTCCCGCTTTCGTTCATCCGATAGCCTCAGCCGACGTGCTGCCGCCCGATGCCGGGCCGTACCGCCGTGCCCGGGGCCGTGTCATGGGCCCCGCCGGCCCGCCCGTCAGCTCCAAGGAGTGAGTTCGTCCTGTCGACCGCCATCCTCACCGGTCCGCCGGTACCCGGATCGTCGCTCGACGGCGATCTGCGGTCGCTGGGCTTCGACGTCAAGGTCGCCTCCGACCCGCGTGACGCCGGCGCACTGCTCGCCGCCGTACCGGCCGACGAGCGGGTCGCCGTCGTCGACCCCCGCTTCGTCGGACACCTCCACGCGCTGCGGCTCGGCCTCACCGACCCCCGCTTCCCCGCCTCCGCCGTACCCGGCGCGCTCACCGCGCAGAGCGAGGTCCGGCCGGCCCTCGCCCGCGCGCTGACCGACGTGTCCGCGCCGGTGCCGGGCGCCGACCACGGGCCCGTCGTCGCCGAGGGCGAGGTGCTGCCCGACACCCTCGCCGCCGCGCTCGACGCCGACGGCGTCGCCGTGCACCGCCCCGAGCTCGGCTCGCTCGTGGCCGCCGTGCCGGCCGACGCGGAGAGCCGGCACACGGCCCGCGGCGCCGTCGCGGACGTCGACGACGAGGCCGTACGGCTCCGCTCCGCGGTGAAGGCCCACGACGGCTTCTTCACCACCTTCTTCATCAGCCCGTACTCGCGCTACATCGCCCGCTGGTGCGCGCGGCGCGGACTGACCCCCAACCAGGTCACCACCGCCTCGCTGCTCACGGCCCTGATCGCGGCCGGCTGCGCCGCCACGGGCGAGCGCGGCGGCTACATCGCCGCCGGCGTCCTGCTCCTGGTCTCCTTCGTCCTGGACTGCACCGACGGGCAGCTCGCCCGCTACTCCCTGCAGTACTCGACGATGGGCGCCTGGCTCGACGCCACCTTCGACCGCGCCAAGGAGTACGCCTTCTACGCGGGCCTCGCCCTCGGGGCCGCGCGGAACGGCGACGACGTGTGGGCGCTCGCGCTGGGCGCGATGGTCCTGATGACCTGCCGCCACGTCGTGGACTTCTCGTTCAACGAGGCCAACCACGACGCGACGGCCAACACGAGCCCCACCGCGGCCCTCTCCAACCGCCTGGACAGCGTCGGCTGGACCGTCTGGGTCCGCCGGATGATCATCCTGCCGATCGGTGAGCGCTGGGCCATGATCGCGGTCCTCACCGCCGTC
This sequence comes from Streptomyces sp. NPDC059567, assembly GCF_042735655.1. Lineage (NCBI taxonomy): Bacteria > Bacillati > Actinomycetota > Actinomycetes > Kitasatosporales > Streptomycetaceae > Streptomyces > Streptomyces sp. NPDC059567. The sequence goes on from NZ_JBHWBS010000003.1 coordinate 26,154, forward strand.
ACCACCCCGCGGATCGTCTTCTGGGCCCTGATCATCGGCTGCGCCTTCGGGGCCTGCTACACCACCGCCGGCCGTGTGCTGCGCTCGCTGACCCGCAAGGCGAAGCGGACGGACCGGGCCGCGCAGGCCCTCGCCGACCTGGCCGACTCCGGGCCGCTCGCCGAGCTCGTCGCCCGGGCGACGAAGCGGCAGCCGTTCCGGCTGGCCTTCGCCGTGATCGGCGTCGCATTCCTCCTCGCCACGGCGCTGATCGAACCCTTCGGCAGCAAGATCGTCGTCTTCGCGGCCGTCCTGTACGTCGTCATCAGCGGCAGCGTGGTCGCGGAGCCGCTGAAGGGCGCCCTCGACTGGCTGCTCCCGCCGCTCTTCCGGGCCGCCGAGTACGGCACCATCCTGATCCTCGCGGCCCGCTCCGAGGTGAACGGGGCCTTGCCCGCGGCCTACGGACTGGTGGCCGCCGTCGCCTACCATCACTACGACACGGTGTACCGCATCCGCGGTGGCACCGGCGCGCCGCCCGCGTGGCTGGTGCGCACGATCGGCGGTCACGAGGGCCGCACGTTGCTGGTGACCGTCCTCGCCGCCCTGCTGGCGAGCCGTGGCAACGACTTCACCCTGGCGCTCACCGCCCTGGCGGTCACCGTCGCGCTCGTGGTGCTCGTGGAGTCCATCCGCTTCTGGGTGTCCTCCGGAGCACCCGCCGTACATGACGAAGGAGAAACAGCATGATTGGCCTCGTACTGGCAGCCGGTGCCGGAAGGCGTCTGCGCCCCTACACCGACACGCTTCCGAAGGCCCTCGTGCCTGTCGACGGTGACACCACCGTCCTGGACCTCACGCTGAAGAACTTCGCGGAGGTCGGCCTCACCGAGGTCGCCATCGTCGTCGGCTACCGCAAGGAGGCCGTGTACGCGCGCAAGGAGGCCCTGGAGGCCCAGTACGGCCTGTCGATCACGCTGATCGACAACGACAAGGCCGAGGAGTGGAACAACGCCTACTCCCTGTGGTGCGCCCGTGAGGTCCTCAAGCGCGGTGTGATCCTCGCCAACGGCGACACCGTCCACCCGGTCTCCGTCGAGAAGACCCTGCTCGCCGCCCGCGGCGACGGTCAGAAGATCATCCTCGCCCTCGACACGGTGAAGAACCTCGCCGACGAGGAGATGAAGGTCATCACGGCCGAGGGCAAGGGCGTCCAGAGGATCACCAAGCTCATGGACCCGGCCACCGCCACCGGCGAGTACATCGGTGTCACGCTCATCGAGCCCGAGGCCGCCGAGGCGCTCGCCGACGCCCTGAAGGCCACCTTCGAGCGCGACCCCGACCTCTACTACGAGGACGGCTACCAGAAGCTCGTCGACGACGGCTTCACGATCGACGTGGAGCCCATCGGCGACGTCAAGTGGGTCGAGATCGACAACCACGACGACCTCGCGAAGGGCCGTGAGATCGCGTGCCAGTACTGACCCGGCTGATCCCCTCGCCGGTCGTCGTCGACATCCGCCGGGGAGCGCTGGACGACCTGTCCGCGCTCCTCGCGGACCAGCGGATCTCCAGCAACGGCCGGATCGCCGTCGCGATCAGCGGTGGCTCGGGACTGAAGCTGCGTGACCGCTTCGCGCCCGAGCTGCCCGGAGCCGACTGGTACCCGGTCGAGGGCGGCACCATCGACGCGGCGGTCAAGCTCGCCGACGCCATGCGCGGCAAGCGGTACGACGCCGTGGTGGCCCTCGGTGGCGGCAAGATCATCGATGTGACCAAGTACGCGGCGGCCCGGGTCGGCCTGCCACTGGTCGCCATCGCCACGAACCTGTCGCACGACGGCATCTGCTCGCCGATCTCCACCCTGGACAACGACAACGGGCGCGGCTCCTACGGTGTGCCGACCCCGATCGCGCTGGTCATCGACCTCGACGTGATCCGGGACGCCCCGGTGCGCTTCGTCCGCTCCGGCATCGGTGACGCGATCTCCAACCTGTCCGCCATCGCGGACTGGGAGCTCTCGCACCGGGAGACGGGCGAGCCGGTCGACGGCCTGGCCGCGGCGATGGCGCGCAGCGCCGGCGAGGCGGTGCTCCGCCACCCCGGCGGCGTCGGGGACGACGACTTCCTCGTCACCCTCTCCGAGGGGCTGGTGATGTCCGGGATCGCCATGTCGATCAGCGGCGACAGCCGGCCCTCCTCGGGCGCCTGCCACGAGATCAGCCACGCCTTCGACCTGCTCTTCCCCGAGCGCGCCGCCAGCCACGGCGAGCAGTGCGGACTGGGCGCGGCCTTCGCGATGCACCTGCGCGGTGCCGCGGACGGCTCGCTGGGGATGGTCGAGACGCTGCGCCGGCACGGCCTGCCCGTGACGCCCGGCGAGATGGGCTTCAGCGTCGACGAGTTCGTCGAGGCCGTCACCTTCGCGCCGCAGACCCGTCCCGGCCGCTACACCATCCTCGAGCACCTCGACCTGTCCACCGACCAGATCAGGGACGCGTACGCCGACTATGCCAAAGCCATCGGTAGCTGAGCTCCGCCCGGTCGTTCACCCCGCGGGTGTGAAGGACCGGCGGAGCGGCGAACACTGGGCGGGCCGCCTGTACATGCGGGAGATCTCGCTGCGGATCACCCGGCACCTGGTGAAGACCCGGATCACGCCGAACCAGCTCACGTACGTGATGACGCTGGCGGGCGTCCTCGCCGCCCCGGCACTGCTGATCCCGGGGATCTGGGGCGCCGTGCTCGGTGTGCTCATGGTCCAGCTCTACCTGCTGCTCGACTGCGTCGACGGTGAGGTGGCCCGCTGGAAGCAGCAGTTCTCGCTCGGCGGCGTGTACCTCGACCGGGTCGGCGCCTACCTCTGCGACGCGGCGGTCCTCGTCGGTTTCGGCCTGCGCGCCGCCGACCTGTGGGGCTCCGGGCGGATCGACTGGCTGTGGGCCTTCCTCGGCACCCTCGCCGCCCTCGGCGCCATCCTGATCAAGGCCGAGACCGACCTGGTCGGCGTCGCCCGGCACCAGGGCGGGCTGCCGCCGGTCAAGGAGGCGGCGTCCGAGCCGCGCTCGTCCGGCATGGCGCTGGCCCGCAGGGCCGCCGCCGCGCTGAAGTTCCACCGGCTGGTCCTCGGCATCGAGGCCTCCCTGCTGATCCTGGTCCTCGCGATCGTGGACTCGGTCAGGGGAGACCTGTTCTTCTCGCGGCTGGGTGTCGCCGTGCTGGCCGGCATCGCGCTCCTGCAGACGCTGCTGCACCTGGTGTCGATCCTGGCGTCGAGCCGGCTGAAGTGAGGACAAGCGTGAGTACGCGGATGAAGCTGGGCGCCGTCATCATCACCATGGGCAACCGCCCCGACGATCTGCGCGCGCTCCTCGACTCGGTCGCCAAGCAGGAGGGCGACCCGGTCGAGGTCGTCGTGGTCGGCAACGGCGCCCCCGTGACGGGCGTGCCCGACGGCGTCCACACCATCGACCTGCCCGAGAACCTGGGCATCCCCGGCGGCCGCAACGTCGGCATCGAGGCCTTCGGGCCCGGTGGACCCTGCGGCCCCGTCGACGCACTGCTCTTCCTGGACGACGACGGTCTGCTCGCCTACGAGGACACCGCCGAACTGGTCCGCCAGGCGTTCACCGCCGATCCCCGGCTCGGCATCATCAGCTTCCGGATCGCGGATCCCGAGACGGGCCTCACCCAGCGCCGGCACGTCCCGCGGCTGCGCGCGGCCGACCCGATGCGGTCCTCGCGCGTGACCACCTTCCTCGGCGGCGCCAACGCGGTCCGTACGAAGGTCCTCGCCGAAGTCGGCGATCTGCCGGGCGAGTTCTTCTACGCCCATGAGGAGACCGATCTCGCCTGGCGGGCGCTCGACGCCGACTGGATGATCGACTACCGTTCCGACATGGTGCTGCTGCACCCCACCACACCACCCTCCCGGCACGCGTCCTACCACTTCAACGTGGCCCGCAACCGGGTGTGGCTGGCTCGGCGCAATCTCCCCGCACCCCTCGTTCCGGTCTATCTCGGTGTCTGGCTGCTGCTGACTCTGGCGCGGCGCCCCTCCCTCCCCGCCCTCAAGGCGTGGATCGGCGGATTCCGGGAAGGCTGGCGCGTTCCGTGCGGACCGCGACGGCCCATGAAATGGCGTACGGTGTGGCGGCTGACCCGACTGGGACGCCCGCCCGTCGTGTGACAACGTGGTACCCGACTTGCCGCGCATCTGGATACGAAAGTTTCGACTTGTGAGTGACACAACCCACGACGGTGCGGTCGCGACGAGCGCCCCGCCCTCTGCCGATGACGGCCTGACCCCGGCCGAACTGGCGGCCAAGTACGGTCTCGCGGTCAGTGGCGCCCGGCCCGGCATCCTGGAGTACGTCCGTCAGCTGTGGGGGCGGCGCCACTTCATCCTGGCCTTCTCCCAGGCGAAGCTGACGGCGCAGTACAGCCAGGCGAAGCTCGGCCAGCTGTGGCAGGTGGCGACCCCGCTGCTCAACGCGATGGTCTACTACCTGATCTTCGGGCTGATCCTGGACGCCGGCCAGGGCATGACGACCTCGGTCTACATCCCCTTCCTGGTGACCGGGATCTTCGTGTTCACCTTCACGCAGAGCTCGGTGATGGCGGGCGTGCGGGCGATCTCCGGCAACCTCGGACTCGTCCGGGCGCTGCACTTCCCGCGCGCCACGCTGCCCATCTCCTTCGCGCTCCAGCAGCTCCAGCAGCTGCTGTTCTCCATGATCGTGCTGGCGGCCGTCGCGATCGCCTTCGGCAGCTACCCGTCGCTGAGCTGGCTCCTCCTGGTCCCGGCGCTGCTCCTGCAGTTCGTGTTCAACGTGGGGCTCGCCATGATCATGGCGAGGATGGGCGCCAAGACGCCCGACCTCGCCCAGCTGATGCCGTTCATCATGCGCACCTGGATGTATGCGTCCGGCGTGATGTTCTCGATCCCGGTGATGCTCGCGGACAAGCCGGCCTGGATCGCCGACGTCCTCATGTACAACCCGGCGGCCATCTACATGGACCTGATCCGGTTCGCCCTGATCGACGGCTACGGCTCCGGCAACCTGCCGTCGCACGTGTGGATCGCCGCGCTGGGCTGGGCCGTGGCGATGGGTCTCGGCGGCTTCGTCTACTTCTGGAAGGCCGAGGAGAGGTACGGCCGTGGCTGACATCGACCAGGGACGCGTTCCCACCGTCATCGCCGACGACGTCCACATCGTCTACCGGGTCAACACCGGTGGCGGCGGCAAGGGCAGCGCCACGGCGGCGCTCAGCCGGATCCTCGGCCGCGGCAAGGCCGAGGTCTCCCGGGGCGTCCGCAAGGTGCATGCCGTACGAGGCGTCTCCTTCACCGCGTACCGCGGCGAGGCCATCGGCGTCATCGGCAGCAACGGCTCGGGCAAGTCGACCCTGCTGCGCGCCATCGCGGGGCTGCTCCCCACGGAGAGCGGCAAGGTGTACACCGACGGCCAGCCCTCGCTCCTCGGCGTCAACGCGGCGCTGATGAACGACCTGACCGGCGAGCGCAACGTGATACTCGGCGGCCTTGCCATGGGAATGAGCAAGGAAGAGATCCGCGAGCGCTACCAGGGGATCGTCGACTTCTCGGGCATCAACGAGAAGGGTGACTTCATCAGTCTCCCGATGCGTACGTACTCCTCCGGCATGGGTGCGCGGCTCCGGTTCGCCATCGCGGCGGCCAAGAACCACGACGTGCTCATGATCGACGAGGCGCTCGCGACCGGCGACCGCCGGTTCCAGATCCGCTCCGAGGAGCGCATCCGCGAGCTCCGCAAGGAGGCCGGCACGGTCTTCCTCGTCAGTCACAGCAACAAGTCGATCAGGGACACCTGCGACCGCGTGCTGTGGCTGGAGAAGGGCGAGCTGCTGATGGACGGGCCCACGGACGAGGTCATCAAGGCGTACGAGCGCGAGACCGGGAAGTAGTCCCGCCACCGCGTCGCGGGGCCCCTGCCGGACCGGCGGGGGCCTTCGCGTTCTCCGCGGCGCGTCGCGCCCCCCGCCTGGAATGTTCATGCGGTCAACATCGGGCAGGATGAGCGCATGGCAGCGTTCTCGGGGGGAAAGTCCTACCACCACGGCGATCTGCGCAACGCGCTGATCTGCGCCGCCGTCGACCTGGCCACCGAAGGCGGTCCCGACCGCGTCGTCCTGCGGGAGGCGGCCCGCCGGGTCGGCGTCTCGCCCACCGCGGCCTACCGGCACTTCGACGGCCGCGGGGAGCTCCTCAGGGCCGTCAAGATCCACGCCCAGCGCGCGCTCGCCGAGTCCATGGAGCGCGCCGCCGACCGGGCCCCCGGGGCCGACGACGCCACCGTCGCCGCCGAGCTGCGCCTCGCCGCGCTCGGCCGCGGCTATGTGGGCTTCGCCCTGGATCAGCCCGGCCTCTACCGGGCCGCGTTCTGCACCCCTCGGCCGCCCTGCGGCGAGGAGTGGATGCCCGCGGGGCGGGCACCCGAGCCCGAGCCCGAGATGCGGGCGTTCACGCTGCTCACGGACGCCCTGCGGGCCCTCGCCCGGGTCGGCCGCATCCCGCGACAGGCCCGGCCCGCCGCCGAGGCCGCCGCGTGGTCGGCCGTGCACGGACTGTCGCTCCTGCTGCTCGACGGCCCGTTGCGCCGCCTCCCGGAGCGGCGCCGGGCGGACGTCGTCGAGTCCACCCTCGCCATGGTCGTCTCCGGCGCCCGCGCGGACTGAACGTCACGGATCCGTGAACTGTCGTACCGCGCGGGAAGGTTGACGCGCCCGGTGATGTTTTCGCAAAGCGGCGCGCACCCCGACGAGGCGGCGGGCGTTGTACAACGTAAGCTGTACCGGTGCTGATTCGTGGCAAGTGGGGCGATACCCCCTAGGCGTCCCGGCCGTCGGGCGGCGAGCCTCTGGGGATGCCCGGTGGCGTGTCCGAAATAGGATGGATTGGATCGGCAGTGTAGAACAGGAGATGTGACGGCCATGACGCAAAATCTCCAGCTCCACGAGGGTGTCGCCGTCCCCGCGTCGGGCAGCCCCCAGTGACGGGAACCCGGCAGGTGCGCCACGACGCCTCCTCGCGCACCACGCTCGACAAGGCCGCGGACGAGAACTTCCCCGTGGCCCCCTTCTTCCTGCCGCGCGCCTGGCGCGACGACCTCATGGCCGTCTACGGCTACGCCCGTCTCGTCGACGACATCGGCGACGGCGATCTCGCACCCGGCGGAGCCGACGCCCGCCACCTCGGCGTCGCCCCCGAGCGTGCCGAGGACCGGCTCGCGATGCTGGACGCCTTCGAGGCCGATCTGCTGCGGGTCTTCGACTCCGTCCCCCGCCACCCCCTGCTCCTGGCCCTCCAGCCGACCGTGCGCCGCCGCGGCCTCACCCCCGAGCCCTTCCTGGGCCTGATCCAGGCCAACCGCCAGGACCAGTTGGTGCGCCGCTACGAGACGTACGACGACCTCCTCGCGTACTGCGAACTCTCGGCGAACCCCGTCGGTCGGCTCGTCCTCGGGATCACCGGCACCGCCACCCCCGAGCGCATCCGCCACTCCGACGACATCTGCACCGCGTTGCAGATCGTCGAGCACCTCCAGGACGTCGCCGAGGACCTCGGCCGCGACCGGATCTACCTGCCCGCCGAGGACATGAAGGCCTTCCACGTCACCGAGGCCGACCTCGCCCAGCCCACCGCCGGCGCGTCGGTCCGCGCGCTGATCGCCTTCGAGGCACAGCGCGCCCGCGAGCTGCTGAACGACGGTGCCCCGCTGGTGGCCAGCGTCCACGGCAGGCTGCGCCTGCTGCTCGCCGGCTTCACGGCCGGCGGACTCGCCGCCCTCGACGCGATCGCCGCCGCCGGAGGCGGGTACGACGTACTGCCGACGCCGCCCAAGCCCACCAAGCCGAGTCTGATGCGCGAAGCGGGATCGATCCTGCTCAGAGCGCGGAGAGAGGGGTGAGCCGGACCGTGGAAGGACAGACGGAGACGTCGGCGCCGGTACAGGCCGCGTACAGCTACTGCGAGGCGGTCACCGGACAGCAGGCCCGCAACTTCGCCTACGGCATCCGACTGCTGCCGACGGAGAAGCGGCAGGCCATGTCGGCGCTGTACGCGTTCTCGCGGCGCGTCGACGACATCGGCGACGGCACCCTCGCGGCCGACGCGAAGCGGGACCGGCTCGAATCCACCCGCGCGCTGCTGGAGCGGATCCGCCGGGACGAGGTCGACGACGACGACACCGACCCCGTCGCCGTGGCCCTCGCCGACGCCTCCCGCCGCTTCCCGATCCCGCTCGGCGGCCTCGACGAACTCATCGACGGGGTCCTGATGGACGTGCGCGGCGAGACGTACGAGACCTGGGACGACCTCAAGGTCTACTGCCGGTGCGTCGCCGGTGCCATCGGGCGGCTCTCCCTCGGCGTCTTCGGCACCCAGCCCGGCGCGCAGGGAGTGGAGAGGGCCCCCGAGTACGCCGACACGCTCGGCCTTGCCCTGCAGCTCACCAACATCCTCCGCGACGTCCGCGAGGACGCCGGGAACGGGCGCACGTACCTGCCCGCCGACGACCTGGCCAAGTTCGGCTGCGGCGACGGCTTCGCGAGCGAGACCCCGCCCGAGGGGGCCGACTTCACCGGCCTGGTGCACTTCGAGGTCCGGCGCGCCCGCGCTCTGTTCGCCGAGGGCTACCGGCTCCTGCCCATGCTGGACCGGCGCAGCGGCGCCTGTGTCGCGGCCATGGCCGGGATCTACCGGCGCCTGCTCGACCGGATCGAGCGCGACCCCGAGGCGGTGCTGCGCGGCCGCGTCTCGCTGCCCGGCCGCGAGAAGGCGTACGTCGCGGTGCGCGGCCTCTCCGGCCTGGACACCCGCCACATCTCCCGACGGACCATCAGGAGGCGCGCGTGATGCGTGTCCACGAGCCGGGGCACCGGGCAACCCGGCGCCGCACGGCGGCGTCCCTGACTGCGACGGCCGCAAGGGGGAGCGCATGACCACCGACGAGTCCGTGCCGCAGGCACCGCACGCCGTCGTGGTCGGCGGCGGCCTCGCCGGGATCACCGCCGCACTGCAGCTCGCGGACGCCGGGCTGCGCGTGACGCTGCTCGAAGGCCGGCCGCGACTCGGCGGCCTCGCGTTCTCCTTCCGCCGCGGCGAGCTCACCGTCGACAACGGGCAGCACGTCTACCTGCGCTGCTGCACGGCCTACCGCTGGTTCCTCGACCGCGTCGAGGGCGCCCACCTCGCGCCCCTCCAGGACCGACTGGACGTGCCCGTCCTCGACGTCGGCCACCCCCGCGGCCCCCGCCTCGGCCGGCTGCGCCGCACCGCCCTGCCCGTACCGCTGCACCTCGCCAAGAGCCTGGCGACCTATCCGCACCTCTCCCTCGTCGAGCGGGCGAGCGTCGGGCGCGCCGCGCTCGCGCTCAAGGCGCTCGACCCCGCCGACCCGGCCCTCGACGGCATCGACTTCGCCACCTGGCTCGGCCGCCACGGCCAGTCCCCGCGCGCCGTCGAGGCCCTGTGGGACCTGGTCGGCGTCGCCACCCTCAACGCCACCGCGCCACACGCCTCCATGGGCCTGGCCGCGATGGTCTTCAAGACCGGCCTGCTCTCCGAGCCGGGCGCCGCCGACATCGGCTGGGCGCACGTCCCCCTCGGCGAACTCCACGACACCCTCGCCCGCAAGGCCCTCGACTCCCTCGGCGTACGCACCGAACTGCGGGTCAAGGCCGAGCGGATCTCCCGTACCGACGACGGCCGGTGGAGCGTCGAGGTGCCGGGGGAGACCATCGAGGCCGACGCCGTCGTGCTCGCCGTGCCGCAGCGGGAGACCCGCGAGCTGCTGCCCGAGGGCGCCCTCGACGACCCCGACCGGCTCCTCGACATCGGCACCGCGCCCATCCTCAACGTGCACGTCGTCTACGACCGCAAGGTGCTCAAGCAGCCGTTCTTCACGGCGCTCGGCTCCCCGGTGCAGTGGGTCTTCGACCGCACCGACTCCTCCGGTCTCAAGGGCGGCGGACAGTACCTGGCCGTCTCCCAGTCCGCCGCGCAGAGCGAGATCGACGAGCCGGTCTCCGTGCTCCGCGAGCGCTACCTCCCGGAGCTGGAGCGGCTGCTGCCCGCCGCCCGCACCGCGGGCATCAGGGACTTCTTCGTCACCCGGGAGCGGACGGCGACGTTCGCCCCCACGCCGGGCGTCGGCCGGCTCCGCCCCGCCGCCCGCACCCACGCCCCCGGCCTTTACCTGGCCGGCGCGTGGACCGCCACCGGCTGGCCCGCGACCATGGAGGGCGCCGTTCGCAGCGGCTTCAGCGCAGCGGGCGCCGCGCTCTCCGCCCTCGGCCGCCGCCATGAACATCCGCTGCAGGAGGCGGTATGAGTGTGAGTACTGGAACAAGAGGAGAGACCGTGCCGACTGTGCCCCCGGTGAATCCGGCCGTCGACACCGCGGACGTGACCGCTCTGCTGGAGCGGGGGCGGACCCTGTCCACCCCCGTCCTGCGGGCGGCCGTCGACCGGCTCGCACCGCCCATGGACACCGTGGCCGCCTACCACTTCGGCTGGATCGACGCGCAGGGCAACCCCACCGAGGGGGACAGCGGCAAGGCCGTCCGGCCCGCGCTCGCCCTGCTGTCCGCCGAGGCGGCCGGCGTCGCCCCCGAGGTCGGCGTCCCCGGAGCCGTCGCCGTGGAGCTCGTCCACAACTTCTCGCTGCTGCACGACGACCTGATGGACGGCGACGAGCAGCGACGTCACCGCGACACCGTCTGGAAGGTGCACGGCCCCGCGCAGGCGATCCTCGTCGGCGACGCCCTCTTCGCGCTCGCCAACGAGCTGCTGCTGGAACTCGGCACCGTCGAGGCCGGCCGTGCCACCCGCCGGCTGACCACCGCGAGCCGCAAGCTCATCGACGGGCAGGCCCAGGACATCTCCTACGAGCACCGCGACCGGGTCACCGTCGAGGAGTGTCTGGAGATGGAGGGCAACAAGACCGGCGCCCTGCTCGCCTGCGCGGTCTCCATCGGTGCTGTCCTCGGCGGAGCCGACGACCGCACGGCCGACAAGCTGGAGGAGTACGGCTACCACCTCGGCCTCGCCTTCCAGGCCGTCGACGACCTGCTCGGCATCTGGGGCGACCCCGAGGCCACCGGCAAGCAGACCTGGAGCGACCTGCGCCAGCGCAAGAAGTCCCTGCCCGTCGTCGCCGCCCTCGCGGCCGGCGGACCGGCGTCCGAGAAGCTCGGCGAACTGCTCGCCGCCGACGCCAAGAGCACCGACTTCGACTCGTTCTCCGAGGAGGAGTTCGCCACGCGCGCGGCGCTCATCGAAGAGGCCGGCGGTCGTGAGTGGACCTCCGAGGAGGCCCGCCGCCAGCACACCATCGCCATCCAGGCCTTGAACGAGGTCGACATGCCCGAGCGGGTCAGGGCGCAGCTCACCGCGCTCGCCGACTTCGTCGTCGTACGGAAGAGATGAGCACCATCATCCTGATATGAGTGCGCAGTCGCCGGCCGGTGCCACCGGGCATCGGCCGACGGCAGACCCGAGGAAGCAGAAGTATTCGACTGCACGAAGGGGAAGCCATGACAGCGACGACCGACGGAAGCGCCGGGGCTCTGGGCCCCCAAGCGGCCGCGGCCAGCGACACCACCGACACCGCGCTCGCGACCGGCCTCGAAGAGGCCGCGAAACGGGCGGCGGGACGCTCCGTCGAGCATCTGCTCGGCCGCCAGGACGCCGAAGGCTGGTGGAAGGGCGATCTGGAGACCAACGTCACCATGGACGCAGAGGACCTCCTGCTGCGCCAGTTCCTCGGCATCCGGGACGCCGCCACCACGCACGCGGCCGCCCTCTTCATCCGGGGCGAGCAGCGCGAGGACGGCACCTGGGCGACCTTCCACGGCGGGCCGGGTGAACTCTCCACCACCGTCGAGGCGTATGTGGCGCTGCGCCTCGCCGGGGACCTGCCCGAGGCCCCGCACATGGCCCGGGCCGCCGCCTGGATCCGCGAGCGGGGCGGGATCGCCGCCTCCCGGGTCTTCACCCGGATCTGGCTCGCCCTCTTCGGCTGGTGGAAGTGGGACGACCTGCCCGAACTGCCGCCCGAGCTGATCTTCCTGCCGAAGTGGTTCCCGCTCAACATCTACGACTTCGGCTGCTGGGCCCGGCAGACCATCGTGCCGCTCACCGTGGTCTCCGCGAAGCGGCCCGTACGCCCCGCGCCCTTCCCGCTGGACGAGCTCCACACCGATCCGGCCCGGCCGAATCCGGCGAAGCCGTCGGCCTCCGTGGCCAGTTGGGAAGGCGCCTTCCAGCGGATCGACAAGGCGCTGCACGTCTACCACAAGGTGGCCCCGCGCCGACTGCGCAAGGCGGCCATGAACGTCGCCGCCCGCTGGATCGTCGAGCGCCAGGAGAACGACGGCTGCTGGGGCGGCATCCAGCCCCCGGCCGTCTACTCGGTGATCGCCCTGCATCTGCTCGGCTACGACCTGGAGCACCCCGTCATGCGGGCCGGGCTCGAGTCCCTCGACCGCTTCGCCGTGTGGCGCGAGGACGGCGCGCGCATGATCGAGGCCTGTCAGTCGCCCGTCTGGGACACCTGCCTCGCCACCATCGCCCTCGCGGACGCCGGCCTGCCGGCCGACCATCCGGCGCTGGTGAAGGCCGTCGACTGGATGCTGGGCGAGGAGATCGTCAAGCCCGGCGACTGGGCCGTGCGCAGGCCCCATCTCACCCCGGGCGGCTGGGCGTTCGAGTTCCACAACGACAACTACCCGGACATCGACGACACCGCCGAGGTCATCCTCGCCCTGCGCCGGGTGAAGCACCCCGACCCCGCCGGCGTCGAGGCGGCCATCGCCCGCGGCGCCCGCTGGACCGCCGGGATGCAGTCGAAGAACGGCGCCTGGGCCGCCTTCGACGCGGACAACACCAGCCCCTTCCCCAACCGGCTGCCGTTCTGTGACTTCGGCGAGGTCATCGACCCGCCGTCGGCCGACGTCACCGCCCATGTCGTGGAGATGCTGGCCTACGAGGGCAAGGCCCAGCACCCCCGTACGCGCAGGGGAGTCGAGTGGCTGCTCGCCGAACAGGAGCCGAGCGGCGCCTGGTTCGGACGCTGGGGGGTCAACTACGTCTACGGGACGGGCTCGGTGGTCCCCGCGCTCACCGCGGCCGGGCTGCCCCGCTCCCACCCCGCGATCCGCCGCGCCGTCGCCTGGCTGGAGTCCGTACAGAACGAGGACGGTGGCTGGGGCGAGGACCTGCGCTCGTACAAGGAACAGCCCTGGATCGGGCACGGTGCCTCGACCGCCTCACAGACCGCCTGGGCCCTGCTCGCCCTGCTCGCCGCCGGCGGGCGCGAGTCCAAGGCCGTGGAGCGCGGCATCGCGTGGCTGGCCGAGACACAGCGCACGGACGGGTCCTGGGACGAGCCGTACTTCACCGGCACCGGCTTCCCCTGGGACTTCTCCATCAACTACCACCTCTACCGGCAGGTGTTCCCGCTCACGGCGCTCGGGCGCTATGTGAACGGCGAACCCGCCGTCTCCCGGGAGGGGTGATGGCCGAGGAGCCGGGGCCTTCTTCCGGTGGCGTGCCGCCGCTGCTGATCGCATGCGCGCTCGGCATCGAGCAGCTCGCCCTGCGCAGCGGTGACCGGGGCGGCGCGCCCGGCCCGTTCACCGTGGTGCGCACCGGCATGGGCCCCGACCGTGCCCGCCGCGCCGTGTCCCGGGCGCTCCACCGGGAGCCCTGGCGGGACGCCGTCGTCATCGCCTCGGGCTTCTGCGCCGGACTCGCCCCCGGGATGCACCCCGGGGATCTGATCGTGGCCGACGAGACCCGGGGCCCCGACGCCACCACCGCCTGCACCGGTACGGAACTGCTGGTCAAGGCCCTGACCCGGGCTCTGCCCGGCAGCACCGTCCACACCGGCCCGCTGACCGGCTCCGGTCATGTCGTCCGCGGCCACGAGCGGGCCGAATTGCGGGCCACCGGAGCCATCGCGGTGGACATGGAGTCCGCCGCCACGCTCGGCACCGCGCTGGCCGCCGGACCGCGCCCGGTTGCGGCCGTACGGGTGGTCGTGGACGCTCCAGAACATGAACTGGTCCGGATCGGCACGGTACGCGGTGGAATATCGGCTTTCCGTGTTCTTCGTGCCGTCCTTCCCGCATTCTTCGAATGGCACCGTTCTTTGCTGCTCCCCAGGAGGTGAGCGAGTTATGGCCATGCCGCTCCGTCAGACCATCCGGGTCGGGACCTATCTCTTCGAACAGAAGCTCCGCAAGCGGGACAAGTTCCCGCTCATCGTCGAACTGGAGCCCCTGTTCGCCTGCAACCTCAAGTGCGAGGGCTGCGGAAAGATCCAGCACCCGGCGGGTGTGCTCAAGCAGCGGATGCCGGTCGCGCAGGCCGTCGGCGCGGTCCTGGAGTCCGGGGCGCCGATGGTCTCCATCGCGGGCGGCGAGCCCTTGATGCACCCTCAGATCGACGAGATCGTTCGCCAGTTGGTGGCGAAGAAGAAGTACGTCTTCCTCTGCACCAACGCGATGCTGATGCGCAAGAAGCTGGAGAACTTCACCCCCTCCCCGTACTTCGCCTTCGCGGTGCACATCGACGGGCTGCGCGAGCGCCACGACGAATCCGTCGCCAAGGAAGGCGTGTTCGACGAGGCCGTGGCGGCGATCAAGGAGGCCAAGCGGCGCGGCTTCCGGGTCACCACCAACTCGACCTTCTTCAACACCGACACCCCGCAGACCATCATCGAGGTGCTCAACTACCTCAACGACGACCTCCAGGTCGACGAGATGATGATCTCGCCCGCCTACGCCTACGAGAAGGCCCCCGACCAGGAGCACTTCCTCGGCGTCGAGCAGACCCGGGAGCTGTTCAGGAAGGCCTTCGCCGGCGGCAACCGCAGCCGCTGGCGGCTGAACCACTCGCCGCTCTTCCTGGACTTCCTGGAGGGCAAGGCCGACTTCCCCTGCACCGCGTGGGCGATCCCGAACTACTCGCTCTTCGGCTGGCAGCGCCCCTGCTACCTGATGAGCGACGGCTACGTCCCCACGTACCGGGAGCTGATCGAGGAGACCGACTGGGACAAGTACGGCCGCGGCAAGGACCCGCGCTGCGCCAACTGTATGGCGCACTGCGGATACGAGCCGACCGCCGTCCTCGCCACCATGGGCTCGCTCAAGGAGTCCCTGCGGGCGGCCCGCGAGACCGTCTCCGGCAACCGAGGGTGAGAAGAGGCGCTCGGGGAGCCCCGTCCAGGACTCCCCGGGCGCGCGGCAGGACGCTGGGTCGACAGGTCGAAGGGGGCCGAGCATGACGATTCTGGAGAACATCCGGGGGCCGCGGGACCTCCGGCCGCTCGGCGAGGCCGAGCTCGACGAACTGGCCGAGGAGATCAGAGAGTTCCTGATCCACGCCGTCGCCAGGACCGGCGGCCATCTGGGCCCCAACCTCGGCGTGGTGGAGCTCACGCTCGCCCTGCACCGGGTCTTCGACTCGCCCGCCGACCGCATCCTGTGGGACACCGGCCACCAGACCTACGTCCACAAACTGCTCACCGGCCGCCAGGACTTCTCCAAGCTGCGCGGCAAGGGCGGACTCTCCGGCTACCCCTCGCGGGAGGAGTCGCCGCACGACGTCATCGAGAACTCGCATGCCTCGACCGTCCTCGGCTGGGCCGACGGCCTCGCCAAGGCCAACGAGGTGTCCGGCCGCCCGGACCATGTGGTCGCCGTCATCGGCGACGGAGCCCTCACCGGCGGCATGGCCTGGGAGGCGCTCAACAACATCGCCGCCGCCAAGGACCGGCCCCTGATCATCGTCGTCAACGACAACGAGCGCTCCTACGCGCCCACGATCGGCGGCCTCGCCCACCACCTGGCGGCCCTGCGGACCACCGACGACTACGAGCGCTTCCTCGCCTGGGGCAAGGACGTCCTCCAGCACACACCCGTCATCGGACCGCCGCTGTACGGCTCGCTCCACGGTGCCAAGAAGGGGTTCAAGGACACGTTCGCGCCACAGGGCCTCTTCGAGGACCTCGGCCTGAAGTACGTCGGCCCCGTCGACGGCCACGACGTCGGAGCCGTCGAGTCCGCGCTGCGCCGCGCCCAGCGCTTCCACGGGCCGGTGCTCGTCCACTGCCTCACCCAGAAGGGCCGCGGCTACGGCCCGGCGCTGGAGGACGAGGCCGACCGCTTCCACGCCGTCGGTGCCATGGACCCGCTCACCTGCGAGCCGCTGGCCCCGTCCGGCGGCCCGTCCTGGACCTCCGTCTTCGGTGACGCGATCGCCGAGATCGGGGCCGAGCGGCCGGACGTGGTCGCGATCACCGCCGCCATGCTGCACCCCGTCGGGCTGACGAAGTTCGCCGAGCGCTTCCCCGACCGGGTCTGGGACGTCGGAATCGCCGAGCAGCACGCCGTCGTCTCGGCAGCTGGCCTCGCGGCCGGCGGCCTCCACCCGGTCGTCGCCGTCTACGCGACCTTCCTCAACCGCGCCTTCGACCAGCTGCTCATGGACGTCGCCCTGCACAGGTGCGGAGTCACCTTCGTCCTGGACCGGGCCGGCATCACCGGCACGGACGGCGCCTCCCACAACGGTATGTGGGACCTGTCGCTCCTCCAGGTCGTGCCCGGCCTGCGGATCGCCGCCCCGCGCGACGCCGAGCAGCTGCGGGCCCAGCTGCGCGAGGCCGTCGAGGTCGACGACGCCCCGACCGTGCTGCGGTTCCCCAAGGAGACCGTGGGCGCTCCGGTACCGGCCGTCGGGCGGATCGGAGCCATGGACGTCCTGCTCGCCCCGCGGCCGGATCCCGCAGCCCGGCCGGATCCCGACCCGCAGCCGGACGCGGAGGTGCTGCTGGTCGCCGTCGGCGTGATGGCGGAGGTCTGCCTCCAGACCGCCGGGCTGCTGGCCGGGCGCGGCATCCGGTGCACCGTCGTCGACCCGCGCTGGGTCAAGCCCGTCGACGAGGCCCTCGCCCCGCTCGCCGAGCGGCACCGCCTGGTCGCGGTCGTCGAGGACAACAGCCGTACGGGAGGCGTCGGGGCGGCGGTCGGCCAGGCCCTGCGCGACGCGGGCGTCGACGTACCCCTGCGGACGTACGGCATCCCCGAGCAGTTCCTCGCGCACGCCAAGCGCGGTGAGGTGCTGGCGGATCTCGGCCTCACCCCGGTGGAAATCGCCGGAGACATCAGCGCGGCACTGACCCGGAAGAAGGGGCGATGACCAAGGAGTTCGACCTCGCGGCGCTGCTCGCCGAACGCGGCGCCGAGCGCTACGAGCTGCACACCCGGTATCTCAACCACCAGCTCCCGCGGATGCTGCACACCATCGGCTTCGACAAGGTCTACGTGCGGGCCGAGGGAGCCCACTTCTGGGACGCCGACGGCGGCGACCACCTCGACATGCTCGCCGGCTTCGGCGTCATGGGTCTCGGCCGGCACCACCCCGTCGTCCGCCAGGCCCTCCACGACGTCCTGGACGCCTCCCTCGCCGACCTCACCCGCTTCGACTGCCAGCCCCTGCCCGGGCTCCTCGCCGAGAAGCTGCTCGCCCACAGCCCGCACCTCGACCGGGTCTTCTTCGGAAACAGCGGCACGGAGGCGGTGGAGACCGCGCTGAAGTTCGCCCGGTACGCCATCGGGAAGCCCAGGGTCCTGTACTGCTCCCACGCCTTCCACGGCCTGACCACCGGTTCCCTCTCGGTCAACGGAGAGGACGGCTTCCGGGACGGCTTCGCCCCGCTGCTGCCCGACACGGCGATCGAGCTGGGGGACCTGGACGCCCTGGAGCGGGAGCTGCGCAAGGGGGACGTCGCCGCCTTCGTCGTCGAGCCCATCCAGGGCAAGGGGGTGCACGAGGCGCCGCCCGGTTTCCTGCGCGCCGCCCAGGAGCTGCTGCACGCACGCGGCGCGCTGCTGATCGTCGACGAGGTCCAGACGGGGCTCGGCAGGACCGGGGACTTCTATGCGTACCAGCACGAGGACGGTGTCGAACCGGACCTGGTCTGCGTCGCCAAGGCGCTCTCCGGCGGCTATGTGCCGGTCGGCGCGACGCTCGGCAAGGACTGGATCTTCAAGAAGGTCTACTCGTCCATGGACCGGGTGCTCGTGCACTCGGCCAGCTTCGGTTCGAACGCGCAGGCCATGGCCGCCGGGCTCGCCGTGCTCTCGGTCATGGAGAACGAGGGCACGGTGGCCCATGTGCGCCGGGTGGGCGGGCTGCTGTCCTCGCGGTTGAAGGAGCTCGTCCCGCGCTACGAGCTGCTGAAGGAGATCCGCGGACGCGGGCTGATGATCGGGATCGAGTTCGGGCGGCCGTCCTCGCTCGGGCTGCGCAGCCGGTGGACGATGCTGCAGGCGGCCCGCAAGGGGCTCTTCGCCCAGATGGTCGTCGTCCCCCTGCTCCAGCGGCACCGGATCCTCACCCAGGTGTCGGGGGACCATCTGGAGGTGATCAAGCTGATCCCACCGCTGATCATCGACGAGGAGGACGTGGACCGCTTCGTGACCGCGTTCACGGCCGTGATGGACGACGCCCACGGGGGTGGCGGACTGATGTGGGACTTCGGGAAGACGCTGGTCAAGCAGGCGGTGGCGCAGCGCTGATCTGCCTCCCGCCCGCCGAGTTTTGCCTCTGAGGCAAGAAAGTTGCCTCAGAGGAAAGATCCTGGCGGAATGGAGGCATGGAGCACCTCCCCGGGGAGCGGTCCGCGGACCCCGCCGCACCGGACGCGCCCGACGTCCTGCCGGACGTCGCGCCCCAGCTGCGCGCCCTGCGCCGACGACGCGGGCTGACCCTGGAGGCCGCCGCCCAGCGGGCCGGTCTCTCCCCGGCCCATCTCTCCCGGCTGGAGACGGGCCGCCGGCAGCCCTCGCTGCCCATGCTGCTCGCTCTTGCCCGCATCTACGGTACGACGGTCGCCGAGCTCCTGGGCGAGGTTCCGCCGGAGCGTGATCCGGTCGTCAGGGCGGGCCGGTCCGAGCCCGTCGAGGCCGACGGCTGGATCTACCGCCAGGCCGGCGGACCGGGTCGCGCGATGCAGGCGCTCCGGGTCCACGTGCCGCACGCCACCCGGACCGACATCGTGCGCGTCCACCCCGGGGAGGAATGGCTCCACGTCCTCGAAGGGCGGGTGCGCCTCGCGCTCGGCGACACCGTGCACGTCCTGGACCCCGGGGACAGCGCGCACTTCGACTCGCTCACCCCGCACCGCATCGGCGCCGCCGGCCGCGGCGGGGCCGAGCTGCTCTTCGTCCACACGCTGATGCAGAGCCCCGCAGCCGAGCTGTGCCTCGGCGACGGAACCCCGCATCTGCGCTGAGCCCTTCGGAAGGGGCCGATATGTCCGAGAAGTCCGCACCCGTCACCGGCGAAGAGCGCGACGGGGGCAAGTTCCCCAAGGGTCTGGTGCTCCGGCTCTTCGCCTATCTGGTGGCCGGGCACCTCTTCGCCGGTTTCCTCTACCTGCTGTTCATGCTCGGCGGGCGGAACCAGTAGCGGGCAGGGTCACGCCTCGACGACGAGCCGCTCGCGCAGCCGCTCCCGCGTCTCGGGGCCGAGTTCGAGGCCGTCCGTGAGGTAGCTCTCGACCGTGCCCCAGTGCTGCTCGATCGTCTCGAACGCGGCCCGCAGGTACTCGACGCGCGCGTCGAAGAGTGGGCTGAGCAGCTCCATCACCTCGGGCGACATGGCGTCCGCGGCGGTGGAGCTGCGGCGCACCTTGTACCGGCGGTGCGGGTCGTTCGACTTCACGTAGTCGGCCTCGATCGCCTCGCGCTCGACGCCCACCGCGAGCAGCGAGATGGCGATCGACAGGCCCGCGCGGTCCTTGCCGGCCGCGCAGTGCATCAGCGCGGGGACGCTGTCCTCGGCCATCGCATGCAGGATGCGGCTGTGCTCCGCGGTCCGCTCGACAATCATCTTCCGGTACGAATCGGACATTCGGGCGGCCGCCTTGCCGTCGCCCAGGATGGCGCGGAGCTGCTCCAGCTCGCCCGTGCTGACCAGCTTCCAGAACTCCTTGCCGTCGGCCGGGTCATTGAGCGGTATGTTCACATTTCGTACACCCGGAAGATCGACGTCCGGGCCCTCGACCTTCCGGTCCGCCTGGTTGCGGAAGTCGAAGATCGTGTGCAGCCCGAGGGTGGAGAGGAACGCCGCGTCCTCCGCGGTGGCATGTGCGAGGTGGCCGCTGCGGAAGAGGCGTCCGAACCGCACCGCCCCGCCGTTCACGGTCGGCAGGCCGCCCACGTCCCGGAAGTTGCGTACCCCGGTGAGCTCGGGTTCGGTCGACGGGACCTGCGGCAGCTGCTGCGTCACGAGTGCTCCTGAAGGTTGGCTGATCGAGATCGGTTCCCGGGGCAATCATCCCGGGTGGGGCCGGCTCCGCACACCCCCGGGGCATGGGAATGGGTGTTCTGTCCGAATTGGGCCCTTAGGTATAACGCGCCCTGGTAATAGGGGAGATGGGTTCCGGTGCGTGAGCAGCGTCATAAAAGTGACGGACCGTGCCTGATCGTTCCGGGCAAGCTCCGTGCCGGAAAAGGGAATCGAGGTTCCACCCTCCACGGAGGGTGACCGGAATTCGGCGCGGATATCCCGGCCCTGAATGCGGGAGAAAAACGGTGGCTTGTTCGCGCCGACCCCGCTCGTCTACGGTCACCGTCAATCCGGTCGGACCGCCGAATCCTGCCACCGCCCGGAATCCGCACCCATCCACGTAAGGCAGGAGCGGGGGACCCAGGTAAGTACGCCGAACCGGTCGATCCGGACGGCTCGGGGTTAAGTCGCGTGAGAGCGCGGCCGGACATCTCCAGTCCGAACCCGACAGCTCACCTCGCAGGCGACGGAGAGGAATTCGCCATGCCCGCAAAGGGTAAGCATCGCCGTCCCAAGGTCAACCCGATCACGCGCGGATTCGTCGCCGCCGGCACCGGTGGCGCCGTCGTCGCCCTGCCGCTCCTCGGTGCGACCGGAGCCCACGCCGCCGACAAGGGCGCCCCGACCGTGACGCCCGAGCAGGCCGTCGCCGCCGTCGCCGCCGCTCCTGCGAAGGCCCCGGCCGCCGACAAGGCCGCCAAGCCGAAGACGTACTCCGTCGTCCGCGGCGACTACCTGTCGAAGATCGCCTCCGAGCACCACCTGGCGGGTGGCTGGAAGAAGCTCTACGAGGACAACCGCCAGGTCGTCGGCGGGAACCCCTCGCTGATCCTTCCCGGCATGAAGCTCACCCTCGGTGCCAAGTCGACGGCCAAGGCCGCCGCGCCCAAGGCCGCCCCGAAGGCCGCGCCCAAGGCGGAGAAGTCCTCCACCGGTGCGGGCGAGCGCAGCTCCCGCAGCAGCGACCGCGGCACGGTCGAGCCCACCCAGGCCCCGGCGTCCACGCCGGCGCAGGCCGCGCCCGCCAAGGCCGCGTCCTCCGGCTGGGTCGCCCCGGTCAGCGGCGGCGTCTCCACCCCGTACCGCGCCTCCGGCGCCATGTGGTCCTCCGGCTACCACACCGGTGTGGACTTCATCGCCTCCTCCGGCACCTCGGTCAAGGCCGTCGGCGCGGGCACCGTCTACTCCGCGGGCAACAGCGGCTCGTACGGCAACGAGGTCGTCATCCAGCACGCCGACGGCACGTTCTCGCAGTACGCCCACCTCTCCTCCCTGGGCGTCTCCGCCGGCCAGACCGTCACGGGCGGCCAGGAGATAGGTCTCTCCGGTTCGACCGGCAACTCCACCGGTCCGCACCTGCACTTCGAGATCCGCACCGGACCGAGCTACGGCTCGGACATCGACCCGCTGGCCTACCTGCGCTCGCACGGCGTCAGCATCTGACGTACACCCAGCACCCGAAGGGGCCCGGCACCTGTGTGCCGGGCCCCTTCGCGTTCCGCCGTATTCCGGCTTGGCGGAATCTTGACCGGTGGCATATCTCACCCGGCGTCAACCCCTCCTTACGGTCGCGTAGGTCACACCCATAAGGGAAAGATGAGCTCCCGTGGCAGACGATTCGAGATCAAGAGACATGGACGCATTCGGGTCGTACGCGGCGATCGGTGACAGCTTCACCGAGGGCGTCGGAGACC
The DNA here is from genome assembly GCF_042735655.1 of Streptomyces sp. NPDC059567. Lineage (NCBI taxonomy): Bacteria > Bacillati > Actinomycetota > Actinomycetes > Kitasatosporales > Streptomycetaceae > Streptomyces > Streptomyces sp. NPDC059567. Next base: position 48,228 of record NZ_JBHWBS010000003.1, read on the forward strand.
CCGGGCCCGACGGGAAGTACGTCGGCTGGGCGGACCGCTTCGCGGTCCTGCTCGCCGACCAGCTGCCGGAGCACGACGCATTCCGTTACGCCAACCTGGCCGTACGCGGCCGCCTCCTCGACCAGATCGTCGAGGAGCAGGTCCCCAGGGCGAAGGAGCTCGCCCCCGACCTGGTGAGCTTCTGCGCGGGGGGCAACGACATCATCCGCCCGGGCACCGACCCGGACGACGTCGCCGAGCGCTTCGAGCGCGCCGTCGCCGATCTGACCTCGGCCGTCGGCACGGTCATGGTGACGACCGGCTTCGACACCCGCGACGTACCCGTGCTGCGCCATCTGCGCGGCAAGATCGCCACGTACACGGCCCATGTCCGGGCCATCGCCGACCGCTACGGCTGCCCGGTCCTGGACCTGTGGTCGCTCAAGTCGGTGCAGGACAGGCGGGCTTGGGACGACGACCGGCTGCACCTCTCGCCCGAGGGCCACACCCGGGTCGCGCTGCGCGCCGCCCAGGTCCTCGGCCTGGAGGTGCCGGCCGACCCGGACCAGCCGTGGCCGCCGCTGCCGCCGCGCGGCACGCTGGAGGTGCGCCGCGACGACATCAACTGGGCCAGGGAGTACCTCGTGCCGTGGATCGGCAGGCGGCTGCGGGGTGAGAGCTCGGGGGACTACGTGGAGGCCAAGCGCCCGGACCTCATGCCTCTGTGAGCGCGGCGGGGATCCGTTCCAGGACGCCGCCGGCGAACACGTCGTACAGCGGCAGCGTCTCCAGATGGACGTATCCGATGTGGCAGTCGCAGACGGCGAGGGGGCATCCGCGGGGCCGCAGGGCCGCGCGGTACGAGCCGTCGTAGAGGTTGCCGAGCTCGGCCTTCACGAAGTGGCAGCGTTGCACCGTCCCGTCACCGTCCACCGAGATCACCGACTCGCCGGTCCGGCAGGGGAGACCGGCCGAGGGGTGCGGATGACGGCTGTACGGGAAGAGGGGGTCGAGGGCCGTCCAGCCCTCGGCCTCCTCATCGGTGTAGGTGTGCCCCTCGGCGGCGTTCACCCAGAGATAGACCTCGGGTGGGAGATCGTCCCGCAGCCGCCGGGCGTGCTCCCGGTGGTCGGGCAGGCCGACGATCCCGACGCTGAAACGCGTCCCCCGGGCGGCCAGTTCACGGCACTTGGCAAGGAAGCGGTCGTACGGCGTCTGCCCCGGGTGGTACGTGCACCAGAGCGCCAGGGTCTCGGGGTCGGCCTCGGCCAGCCAGTCGGTGCGACAGCTGAGATTCGTCTGGATCGCCACCCGCTCGATGTGCGGGAGGCGCGACAGCTCGGTGAGGGTTCGCCGGTACCAGGACCGGACCAGGCCCTCGCCCCACGGGGTGAAGAGAATCCTCAGCCGGTCGCCGGTCTGCTCGGCCGCCCACGCGGAGAAACGCTCCAGCGCGGCGCGGTCGGCGCGCAGCTGCTCAACGCTGTCGCGGCGCTTGGCGAAGGGGCAGTAAGGGCAGTCGTAGTCGCAGGAGGCGAGCGGGCCCCGGTAGAGGATCGTCAGGTCCATGCCGTCACCCCCGCTACTTCGGCTCGTAGGCGGCCATCGCCGCCCGGACGGCGGGCGAGAACAGCGCGGGACCGAGCGCGTCCGAGTGGGCCAGACCCTCGGGCGAGAGCCGCAGCAGGCCGGTCGGTGCCGTCGGATCCAGCCAGCCGAGCACCTCGAACCGGCCCAGTTCGACCGGGAAGTCCGCGAACGGCGACGTGCCGAACCGCTCCTCGTAGGCGGCCGTGGCCATGCCCCGGGCCTGCAGCAGCGACTGGAGCAGATGGCGGCGGCGCGCCTCGTCCGCGTCGACCCACCGGCCCACCTGGGCGCGCGTGAAGTCCCGCGTCCCGGTGTAGGTGTCGATGATCGAGCGGACCTCTCTCATGTCGACGGCGTAGTCGAAGGAGTAGTGCAGCGAGGAGGTGTACGAGCGCGCCCCGCAGCCCAGGCCGATCATCCCGTCGGTCTGGCAGGCGTAGTCGTCGGCGCCCTGCGGCGGGGCGCCGGCGCGCCGGAACATCCGCATCGACTCCTGCTCGTACCCCCGCGCGAGCAGATGGTCCCGGCCGTGGCGGTACAGCCGCAGCCGCTGCTCGTCCCACTCCCGGTCCGCGGTCGGGGAGAGCCGGCCGAGGCCGGTGAGCGGGCGGACGTAGAGGGGATAGAGATAGAGCTCCTCGGGCTCCCAGGCGAGCGCCGCGTCGAGGGACCGGATCCAGGACTCCTCGGTCTGGCCGTCGATGCCGTAGATCAGATCGATGTTGAGGACCGGGACGCCGGTGTCCCGGATGCGGGCGAGCGCGGCCTCGACATCCGCGCGGCGCTGGGGACGAACGGCGGCGCGGGCCTCGGCCTCGACGAAGCTCTGCACCCCGATGCTCAGCCGGGTGGCGCCCCGCTCGGCCAGGACCGCGAGCCGGTCGGCCGTCGCCGTCGAGGGCGAGGTCTCCACGGAGAGCGGGACGGCCCGCAGATCCGCGCCCATCCGCTTCTCCGCGATGTCGCAGAGCCGCTCCAGCTCTCCGGCGGTGAGGAACGTGGGGGTGCCGCCGCCGAAGGCGGCCGTGGCGAAGCGGACCGGCTCGGCGTCGCCGAGCGCCTCCCGCACGGCGGTCGCCTGCCGGTCGAGCGCGTCGAGATAGCGGCTGGTCAGCTCGTCCGGGGCGCCGATCCGGGTGAAGAGGTTGCAGAAGCCGCAGCGGACCTCGCAGAACGGTATGTGCGCGTAGAGGGAGAGCGTGTCCTTCGGCTCGTCCGCCCACAGAGCCGCGAGCGAGGGCGCGGGGGCGGGGAGCTTTCGATACGCGGTCTTGTGCGGGTAGGCGTAGACATAGCTCTCGTACGGACGCGGGGCCTCGGTCATGCGACCGCCTCCCGCTCCGAGCCGGCCAGGAAGAAGTGGGCGTACGGGACCGTCCACACGACCTCGTGGCCGAGGCGGTGACCGGTGAAGCCGTCCTCCCCGTATGCCGTGCCGTGGTCGGAGCAGACGATCGCGAAGCAGCTCCGGCGGCTGCTCATGGCGGCGAAGAGCCGGCCGATGTGCCGGTCGACGTACTCGAGCGCCGCCGCGTGCGAGGCGCGGGTGTCGCCGGACTCCCGGGTCGCGCCCGGCAGATGGAACCAGTTGGGCTGGTGCAGCGCGGAGACGTTGACGAAGAGGAAGAGGCGCTCCTCGTGCGGGAGCGCGGCGACGATCTCCTCGGCCCGGGTCACCTGGGACTCGAAGGAGGTGGGGGAGGCGACGCCGAAGTCGGGCTCCCAGTGGCTCTCCTGGAAGAGACCGGGCAGCACGGAGCCGAGGGGGCCCTGGCCGTTGAAGAAGCCGACGCCGCCGACGCAGGCGGTGCGGTAGCCCTCCTTCGCCAGACCGGAGACCAGATCGGGGGTGTCGTGAACGAACGTGCCGCCGGCGGTGCTCTCACTGCCCGCGAACCGCGCGGCGAAGAGGCGGGGGTGCGGGCCCTGGGCGTCCGGGGTCGGCAGGAAGCCGGCGAAGATCGCCTGGTGGGAGGCGTAGGTGAAACTGCCGGGGGCGTGCCGGCGCTCCCAACGGCCGCCGGGGAGATGCCGGGCCAGATTCGGGATGCGGCCGGCGGCGGCGAGCTCGGCCGCGACGTCGTACCGGAGGGTGTCGAGCGTGACCAGGAGAAGATCGTGGCCGCCCACGATCTCGTTCATGTCGGGTGCGGGAGGCTGGTTCACGCGGTGCTCGTTCCTGTGGTGCGGGTGGTACGTGTGGTGCGAGAAGGACTTCCGCGGAGGAGCGCGGAGACCTGGGCCGTGTAGGTGTCCTGGCCCTCCGCGCCGCTGCCCGGGAGGCCGGTGAGGCCGGGGAGGAGATCGCCGAAGGCGTTGACCTCGCCGACGGCGAAGCGCCGCCAGCCGACGGCCGGAAGCAGATCGACGCCGACGCACTGTGTCCCGGGGAAGGCTGCGGCGGCCCGCTCGCACACGTCGAGCGCGTCCGCCCACCGGCCGCCCGCGCCGGCGATAGCCGCGCGCACGGCGCCCAAGTCGCCCCGGGTGCCGCCTAGATGGAGATTGGTCATGGGGGAGCGACTGGTCCGTACGACGGTGTGGGTGGCCCGGCCGGCGATCACCACCACGCGCAGATCGGCCACCCGGCCCCCCTGCGCCGCCTTCGGCAACCAGCGCTCCAGGTGCAGCCCGTCGGGGGCGAGCGCGTCCACGACTGCGGCGACCTCGCGCTCCGTCGTATAGCGGCGCACCCGGAGGGAGTTGAAGAGCCTCCCGTCCGGGGCGCGTTCCACGGAGGTGGTGGCCTGCACCCGGCCGGCGCTGTTCGTCTCCACGGCCAGGACCCCCGAGGCGGACGAGCCGTGGGCGAGCTTCACGAAGACCCGGCGCAGCCCGGACGCCGCCATCAGGGCGCGGACGTCCGCCCAGCCCCGTACGGCGGGGGCGTCCGCCCCCGACGTCGGCGACTCCGGCACCGGGACCCCGGCCTCACGCAGCCGGGCATGGGCGAGCCGCTTGTCGAACAGCACCGCCAGCTCGGCGGAGTCGTCGACGAGGACCGCCCCGGCGTCGCCCACGCTCCGGGCGAGCTCCGCCGTGGCCGCCGTGAACGACTCGTACCACCGCCCCGTGCCCTCGACCCGGGTCGGGTCGTCCGTGCCGCGCAGCAACCGGTCGACCTCCGGCTCCTCGCCGGGAGATTCGAGCCGGACCGTCTCGCCCGGGTGGAACCGTGCCCCGCCCCGCAGGACGTCGAGCCAGGGCTCGACCCGCACCTCGGGCAGCCCGGCGGCCCGCACCGCGTCGCGGAAGAACGCGACCCGGCGGTTGGCCGGGTTGCCGACGACGACGAGGCGGGGGTGCGCGAGGGGCGGGGAGTGCGTCATTCGGCGACCGCGACGTACCGGTAGATCTCGCCGTCGCCGTCGTCCTCCGGGTCCTGCGCGTCGTCGACGTCGACGGTCACACCGTGCGGGGTGAGGGCGTCGACGATCCGCTCGCTCGTCTTCTCCGACAGATAGTGGTGGAAGAGGTCGAGGTGGGTGAGGTGGGTCAACGGCTGCCCCGCGAGCAGTGCCTCGGCGCCCTCGTCCGTGAGCGTGCCCATCGACAGGTCGAGGCGGTCGAGCCGGGCGACCACCGGAGCGCTCGCCACGGCGGCGGCGATCTCGTCCTGGATGACGCTGTTGCGCAGCCCGAGATGGCGCAGGGCGGGGAGGCGGGTGCCGGCGAGCAGCGGCTCCAGGTCGGCGACCGAGGAGTCACCGCCGTACTCGTCCGTGCCGAGCCACAGGTCCAGCTTCTCCAGCGCGGGCAGGTCGCTCCCGGCGATGCCGCGGACGACCTCGGCACCGAGACCGCCCGACTCCACCACGAGCGTGCGCAGTCCGGAGTGCCGGATCGCCGGGAAGGCGAGCTCCGAACCGCCGCGTACCCCGAACTCCCGCAGGGCGGGGTAGGCCGCGAGCAGCGGCGTCACATCGGACTGCTGGATCCAGGAGATCTCGCAGTCCTCGAATCCCATGTCGCCGAGGAAGAGCGCCTCGAGACCGGGCAGCCGGTCCTTGGCCGCGACGAGGGCGGCGACGATCGCCGCGGACGAGGTCTCGTACGCCTCGTCCCAGCCGCCGACGATCAGCGCGCGGACCCGCTCCGTGTCGACGTCCGCGAGGAAGCGGGCGAAGGACTGCTCCCACTGCTCGTCGTCGGGTTCGCAGTACGTCGGGCCGGAGACGCGCCAGGCCACGGAAGCGGCTTCCGGCAGTTCGACGGCGGTGTCACGATCCGGGAAGTGGAACACGGGCAGGCCGTGGAACTCCTGCAGATATCCCGAAATGGTCATGAGTGCTCCAGACACCGGACGGCGTTGATCGGATGACGCGAGCAGTTGTACCAAGCCGCACCGACAACTCCGCGCGCCGGGGGCGCTCGGAGGCCCTTGTCAGTCCCCGCCCGTAGTGTCGAACCGGTGGTCGACGCACGGTGGGGTCACCACGGAGGGGCGTCAGGAGGGGGTTCCGGGGTCGGTGTACCGCAGGAGGGCGCCCACGCCGTCGTGCAGAGCCAGTTCGCTCTCGGGCACGGCGACCAGCTCGGCACCGGTGCCGACGAGGGCGCGGACGAAGGCCTCGTCGGCGCGTTCCTCGTGCGGGGCCCGCACGCCGAAGGAGATCAACTCGGGCTCCGTCAGGGCGAGCTGGGTGGGGTGGGGGCCTACCCAGAGCCGCAGTGAGGACCCGGGCGGTCGGTTCAGGAGCAGCGCCGCGACCTGGCCGCGTTGCAGGGCGGCGACGGTGGCGGTCAGCCCCTCCGTCGTGGGTCCGCCGGCGGCGCGCCGGCCGATGAAGATCTGCACCAGCTGCCAGTCGTGCGCGGCCATGTGGCCGCGGAAGACGGCCTCGAGCTGCGGCTCCAACAGGGCGCGTCCGGTTTCGGTGGGGGTCCGGCCGCCCACGCGTACGACCCTGTCCCGCAGCGTGCGGGGCAGACGGCGGACGAGCACGTTGCAGGCCCACTCGTCCCCGCCCACGACGACGGCGTCGGCATGGGCGCGCCGCGCCTGTTCGTCCAGCCGGTGGCCGAGCCGGAGGGAGGTGCGGTGCCAGGTCGCCACGGGGACCCTGCGGTGCAGCCGCTCACCCGGTGTGACGGTGGAGGTGGGCCAGCGGCCGGTCTCGGCCTCCAGCGTCACCCAGCCGTGGGCCTCGGCCGTCGGGAGGCCGCGGTAGTGCACGACCACGGCCATGTACGGGATCTCCGGGACATGCTGGGTGACCAGGGGCATCGCGTCCGGCAGCGTGCTGTAGCGCGCGGAATCGCGCTCGGGCGGTCTGGGCAGCTCCCCGTCGAGGACGAGCGTGCCGTGCGCGGCGAAGACCGCCTGCCCGTGCACCCCTGGCACCTCCGCGTCGGCGCCGACCGCCTCCTCCAGTACGTCCAGCAGCGTCCCGTCCGCGCCCTGACGGGACAGGCTCTCGCGCAATCGCTGCCAGCGCAGCGCGATCGCCCGCTCGGGATGCTCGGCGTCTCGGGAGGTGTCCAGATACACGGAGGCATAGGGCCCCGGCTCCGCGTAGAGGGGCTCAAGGAAGGACAACCGCATCGCCGCTCCTCGTCGATGGTCTCCCCACGTTCGATGATGCACCCCCGAGGGCTACCGACGGGTCGCTCCGCGCAGCCCGCCTTTCCCGTCGATGGCAGGCGGCATCTGAGCCGCCGGGGCGATCGGATCTCCTGGCGGCTTCAGTGTATTGAACAGTCGACGTGGAATGGGGGGCTTTCATCAAGGGAAGTGGGAACGGTGAATCCTCATGGTTTCACTAAAGATTGACAATCGCTCAGCCCTTCGATGAGGATGGCGCGGCGCTCCAGGTGCCCTGGAGGCCGGTGAGACCCGGGGCGCCTTCCGTCATGCAGCACATTCCTCAAGGGGAGACTCATGCCCAGCAGGCGCTCAATCCTTCGCGGTGCCACCGCCGTCGCGGCCGCCGCTGTCGTTCCCGTCGCGGCCGCGTCACAGGCCCACGCCGACACCCTGGTGTCGGGCCAGTGGATCCGGCCCACGTCCAACGGTTCGCTCGGCAACGGCGACCTCGGCGACCCCATCACCCGCCAGCAGGTCCTCGCGCGCGGCCGCGTCTGGGTCGACCTGGGGGTCCCGTACAGCCCCAACGGACTGGAGAGCCCGTGGGGTTGGTGGTACGACAGCAAGACCGGCGGTCGCTACCGCCAGGACTGCTCAGGCTTCGTCTCCATGGCCTGGCAGCTTCCCGAGAGCCTCAACACCTGGACGCTGCGCGGTGTCTCCACGCGTCTCGGCAGCCTTGACGCGCTCCTGCCGGGCGACGCCCTCAACAACATCGACACCCACGTGATGCTGTTCGTCGGGTGGACGGACGGCAGCCGGCAGACCGCCGTCATCATGGAGGAGTACGGACGCAGCGGGCCCACCCGTCAGCGCAACGTGTCGCGTTCGGAGCTCAACTCCCGTGGCATGCTCGCGTACCGCTACCACCGGATCACGGACGGCCCTACCCAGGAGTCGTGGCAGGGGCGCTTCTTCCACGAGTACCGACGGGCCGACGGCACCTGGACGGGGTTCGCCCCGCTGAACGGCTACGACGGTGCTCCGTACTTCCACGGCCACGGCGTCGGCATCAGCGGCACCCCCGACGGCTCGGCCCAGATCGTCGGCGTCGGCACGGACGGCAACCTGTACCACAACGCCCGTTACACCAGCGGCTCGTGGACCGGCTTCGCCCCGCTCAACGGCTTCGGCGGCGCGTCCCGCTTCGCGGCGAGCAACGCCGCGATCGCCGGCGCCCCCGACGGCTCCGCCCATGTCCTCGCGGTCGGCAACGACGGCAACGTCTACCACAACGTCCGCCTCAAGAGCGGTTCGTGGACGGGCTTCGCCTGGCTCGACGGCTACGGCGGGGCGCCGCGCTTCGCGGCGGCCGACGTGGCCGTCGGGACCACCCCGAACGGCGACGCCCACATCCTTGCCGTCGGAAACGACAAGAACGTGTACCACAACGTCCGCTACCCCTCCGGATCCTGGTCCGGTTTCGCCCCGCTCGACGGCGTCGGCACGAGCCGGATGTCCGCCACCAGCGTCGCCGTCGCCGGAGTCGGCGACGGCTCCGTGCAGGTCCTCGCGGTCGGCAACGACGGATACACCTACCACCGCGTCCTGCGCGCGGACGGCACCTGGACGGCGTTCGCTCCGCTCGCCGGGTTCGGTGGGGCCTCCCGCCTGGCGGCCAGCGACATCGCCATCGCCGGGCTGCCCGACGGCTCCGCCCAGGTGCTCGCCATCGGCAACGACGGACACGTCTACCACGACGTGCGCACCCAGGCAGGCCACTGGCACGGTCTGGCCCCGTTGGCCGGGTACGGTGGCGCGGCCAAATTCGGCGCGCAGCGGGTCGCGATCGCCGGAATGCCGGACGGCACGGCGCAGGTGCTCGCCACCGCCCGCTGATCCGCCCATCCGCCCGGACCGCCGGTCCGGATGCCCCCGCGCACCGCCGTCCAGCGGTGGGGGGTGGGGAGGACCACCCGGCGACGCCCGGGCAGCCGGAGGAGGGGTCCCAAGACGACGACGGCCTCACA
>NZ_JBHWBS010000003.1:57363-62182 GCF_042735655.1 Streptomyces sp. NPDC059567
GGCGGGGGGGGGGCGCCCCCCCCCCGCGGTTTACCCCCCCCCCCGCCGGCCGCGGGGGCGGGGCCCCCCCCCCCCCCGGCCGCGGGGGGGGCCCCGGGCCTCTCCCGCGCCCTTCACCGCTCTGCCGACAGGAGCCGTTCACCCATGCCTCGTACGCGTCCCACGCACCGCGCCGTGTCAGCCGTCCCCGTCGTCGGCGCACTGCTGCTCTCAGCCCTGGCGGGTACCACCGCCGAGGCCGCCTCGGTCAGTACCTGGGACAAGGTTGCCCAGTGCGAGAGCGGTGGCAACTGGTCCATCAACACGGGCAACGGCTACTACGGCGGCCTTCAGTTCAGCGCCTCCACCTGGCGTGCGTTCGGCGGCACGCAGTACGCCGCCTACGCCCACCAGGCCACGAAGATGCAGCAGATCCTCACCGCCGAGCGGGTGCTGGCCGTGCAGGGCGAGCGCGCCTGGCCGAACTGCGGTCCGGCGGCCGGCCTGGGCGCCGACCATGCCGACCCCTACCCGGCCCCGGTCCCCTCCGACAGAGGCGACTTCCACCACGCCGTCCGCACGGCGCAGGGCCACTGGACCCCATTGGCGCCGCTGGACGGTTACGACGGCGCCTCCCGCTTCGCGGGGAACCGCCAGTCGATCACCGCCACGCCGGACGGATCGGTCCAGGTCGTCGGCGTGGGAACGGACGGCAACCTGTATCACAACGCCCGCTTCACCAACGGTTCCTGGCAGGGCTGGGCGCCGGTCGACGGGTACGACGGCGCCGCGCGGTTCGCCGCAGGCGAGGTGACCATCGCGGGGATGCCGAACGGAGACGCCCAGCTGGTCGCGGTCGGCAACGACGGCAAGCTGTACCACAACGCCCGTTTCGCCAACGGTTCCTGGCAGGGCTGGGCGCCGGTGACGGACTGGGGCGCCAGGAAGGTCGCGGCGACCGGCCTCCCGAACGGTGACCTCCAGCTCGCCATCGTGGGCAACGACGGCATGGTGTACCACAACATCCGGTACGTGAACGGTTCCTGGCAGGGCTGGCGCGGTGTCGCCGGCTACGGAGGTGCCGCCGGTTTCGCCGCGTCGAGCGTCGCCGTCGCGGGCCTGTCGGACGGCGCGGCCCGGCTGATCGCCGTCGGCAACGACGGCGGGCTCTACCACACCACACGGCAGGCGAGCGGCAGTTGGCAGGCGTGGGGCAAGGTGCCCGGCATCTCCTCGCCCTCGGACATCGCTCTCACCGGTACGCCGGACGGCGGCGCCCAGCTGCTCGCCATAGCCAACGGCACCACGGTGTACCACAACGTGCACCACGCGGACGGTTCCTGGCAGGGCTGGAACCCCATCGGGGCAAACGCCCGCAAGGTCGGCATCGCCGGGGTGGGCACCGGCGACGCCCACATCCTCACCACCGCCGGCTGACCCGGCGCGGCCGGCTCGGGTCCGGGGCCGCCGAGTCCACGACCCGCTAGGGCCGAGTGGGCGGCGCTCCGGCGCCGTCCACGGAGGGGAGGCCGAGCTCACGGGCCAGCGCGGCGTCGGCCCACTCCAGCATGGCCGCGCGCGAGAGCGAGCCGGCGTACGAGGTCATCTGCACCGCGAGCCCGTCCAGGAACGCCGTCAGCCGCCAGGCCGCGGCGGCCGGGTCCGGGCAGGGGAACTCGCCTGCCGCCGCGCCCTCGGCGATCACCTGCGTCAGGGCGGCCTTCCACTGCTGGTCGAGCGCCCCGGCGACCTCGCGCAGCGCGGGTTCCCGCAGGCAGGCCGCCCAGCCCTCGATCCACAGCCGCCAGCCCTTGGCCTGCCCGGTCGGTGCGTACCAGCGGACGGCCGCGCGCAGCCGGCGCAGGGCGCTGGTACGCCGCCCGAGGAGGCGGCGCAGATGTGCGAGGTCGGACTCGGCGGCGTAGGCGAAGGCCGCGGCGACGAGCTTCTCCTTGGTCGAGAAGTGGTAGAGCACCAGCGCGTTGCTGACGCCGAGCGCGGAGGCGACGTCGGCGACCCTGAGGGCCGCCACGCCGCGCACCTCGATCTGCTCGACGGCGGCCCGGAGCAGTTCCTCCTGCCGTTCCGCCACGCTCAACCGCACTCTTGCCACGTCGGTCAGCCTACACAGCACGTGACACGGGCATGATCATCTACGCGGGATGCGGCGCGCCGCGGTGGCGGCCGGCGACGTCAGTACCAGCCGTAACGCTCGGCGATCTCCGGCAGCCGCTCCTCCACCAGCGCGTACGCCGCCGCGCGTGGCGTGCTCCCGTCCGCCTCCGCGCGGTCCAGCATCCGGCCCACCAGGGACCGCATGGCCCGCCGGGTGTACCCGAACGCCTCGTCCGCGTCCGCACCGATGTCGCCGAAGAGGGTCCACCACCACCAGGCGTTCGTGCCCGAATTGACGACGATGTCCGGGAGCACCACGACCCCGCGCGCGGCGAGCAGCTCCTCCGCCTCGGGGAGGACCGGCATATTGGCCGCCTCGACGACCCACCGGGCCCGGATCCGCCCCTGGGCCCCGGCGTCGATCGCGTACGAGACGGCCGCCGGGACCAGGACCTCCGCGTCGACCGACATCCAGGCGTCGCCCGGCTCCTCCCGGTCTCCGGGCCGCAGCACCGAGCGGTCGACGCTCCCGTGTCCGTCGCGGGCCGCGAGGAGCGCCTCGACGTCGAGCCCCTCCGGATTGACGATCGTGCCCTTCACGTCGGCGACCGCCACCACGACGAGTCCGGCGCGCTCCAGGAAGCGGGCGGTGGCCCCGCCCATGGTTCCCAGCCCCTGGATCGAGACCCGCGTGCCCGTGTACGCCCGGCCGGCCCGGTCGAGTGCCACGAGGACCGACTCGGCGACCCCGCAGCCGCCCACGAGCTCGTCGAGCCCGATCCCGTCCACCTCGACCTCGAAGGCGTCGGCCAGCCGTCGCCGAGCCGCCTCCTCGTCCTCCAGGAGGGGGTACACGGCCTGGATCGAGGAGACGAGCCCGGCCTCCGCCGCCGCCCGGTCGATCAGGTCCTGTGTCAGCCCGAGATCCTCCCCGGTGGTCCAGAAGCGCTCGATGTACGGCCGCATCGCCCGCAGGTACCGGACCAGCACGCCGTACGCCTCCGGGGAGCGCGGGTCGCAGTCGATGCCGCCCTTGGCGCCGCCCAGCGGCACGTACCGACTGGTCGGGTCGTAGTGCAGGGCCTCCTTCATGGTCATGCCCCTGGCGAGTCCGGCGACCTCCTCGGCCGTACATCCCTCGCGCATCCGCAGCCCTCCACTGGCCACACCGCGCACCAGCCGGTCGACGACCAGATGGCCGCGACGGCCGGTGACGTGGTCGGTCCAGCCGATGGACAGCAGGGGTGCGGGGCTCATGGGAACACTCCGGGATTCGGCGAGCATTACTGAACAGTGATTCAGTATCGCCCATCGTCCAGGCCGTTAGCGGCGCGGGTTGCCCATAATGGAACGACACCGACCATCAGGAGGCCTCGTGACCGGCACCGGCTCCGACCACTCGCTGCGGGCCCGCCTGCGCGCCCTGCGGCCCGAGGCCTTCGGCGCCGACCCGGCGGGGGAGCGCTGGGAGCGCATCCGGCGCTCGCCGAACTTCGCCGACGGGGTCTTCCAGAACCCGGTGGCCGCCCGGACCCGGCCCTCCGGTTCCACCGTAGAGTTCGCCAAGATCTACTTCCAGAAGGAGGCGCGGGCGCGTCGAGCCCCCACCGGCACGATCCCCGTCCATGCCACCACCCTGGCCGACCTCGCCAAGCCCCCGGTCTCGGGGCTCCGCCTCACCTGGATGGGGCACTCCAGCGTCCTCGCCGAGATCGACGGCCACCGGGTGCTCTTCGACCCGGTCTGGGGCGACCGCTGCTCGCCCTACACCTTCGCCGGACCGAAGCGGCTGCACCCCGTGCCGCTGCCGCTCGCCGCGCTCGGCCCGGTCGACGTCGTCGTGATCTCGCACGACCACTACGACCACCTCGATCTGCCCACGATCAAGGCCCTGGCCTCCACGGACACGGTCTTCGCGGTCCCGCTGGGGGTCGGCGCCCATCTGGAGCGCTGGGGCGTGTCACCGTCGCGTCTGCGCGAGCTCGACTGGAACGAGTCCACCGAGATCGGCGAGCTGCGGCTCACCGCGACCCCCGCGCGCCACTTCTGCGGCCGCGGTCTGCGCAACACCCAGCACACCCTCTGGGCGTCCTGGGTCGTCTCGGGCCCCGACCACCGGATCTTCCACAGCGGTGACACGGGCTACTTCCCCGGCTTCGCCGAGATCGGCGCCGCGCACGGCCCCTTCGACGCGACCATGATCCAGATCGGGGCGTACTCCACCGAGTACTGGCCCGACATCCACATGACGCCCGCCGAGGGCGTGCAGGCCCATCTCGACCTCCAGGGCGGCCGCCCGCACGGCGTCCTGCTGCCGATCCACTGGGGCACCTTCAACCTGGCCCCGCATGCCTGGGCGGAGCCCGGCGAGTGGACGACCGACGCGGGAGGGGAGGCCGGCCAGGCCGTCGCGTCCCCCCGCCCGGGCGAGCCCTTCGAGCCTTCCGGAAAGCTCCCCGCCGAGCCCTGGTGGCGAGGCGTCTCCGTCCCCATCGCGCGCCCCTGGCGCCACCCCAAGGGACAGGCTCCGGCCGCTGCGGCCCGCGGAGACCTGGACCTCGCGGGCGAGCGCTGACCCCGGGGCGCGTACGCACCTGACGAACTCGCGGCACCGGGCTCGGTCCGGCTGAACTCCATCGGCGGCCGGCCCGGCCCCGCGCCCGGGGGGGGGCGGGGGGGGGCCGGGCCGCCCGACCACCCACCCCCCCCCCACCCACGGGCGCCC
>NZ_JBHWBS010000003.1:62192-178462 GCF_042735655.1 Streptomyces sp. NPDC059567
CCACCCCCCAACCCCGGCCCGGGGCCGGGGCCCGTCCCACCCCCCCGCGCGGCCCCCCCGCCCCCGCGGCCGGGGCGGCGCGCCCCCCCCCCGGCCCGAACGACATCCGACCAGCCCCATCGGCCCGGAGCACCGTCGACCGGCCCGGGCCGTCTCGACCGGCCTGCCCGGACCGACCGTCGGCCGTCCCGGCCGGTTCCGCGAGCGGCGGTCACCCCCACCTCGCCGACCAGATCCCCACCAAGGGACACGAAGCACCCCGTACGCACCTCGCCGCACGACGGCAGTTCCCAGCCGTCTCGTACGACTTCGTGAACTCTCCGCGAGGCCCGCCCCGCTCGGCCGTGAACTCTCCGAGCCGTCCTGCCTGCGCGTTCCGCTTACGGCTGCCGAAAGCGTTCAATGCCCACCGGGTACCCCCCTGTTGACGATCGGTCACCTGTTCGTTGCCCGGTGATACGATCATCGCGCTTGCGGGGCGGGGGATGGACGAAGACGACATCTCCGACCGCGGTGGCCATCCGCGCAATGACCGGCACGGACGGGTCCCGCCGGTCCACCCGCATTGACGGAATTCAGCAGCTGGCCGTCAGTCGCCTGAAGAGAGTCTTATGACGCATTACGCACAGAACCCAGTGCTCTGGGTCCTTCTCGTCGCCGTCATCGGCGCAGTTGCCGTCATTGTCCGCCAGCGCAGGGGGACAAGGGCTCTGCGGGGTGAGATCGAAGAGATCAAGGCCCATTACACCGAGCTGGAGAGCAGCTTCTCGAAATCCGTCGAGGTCGAGAAGGAGCGAGCCCAGGACGCGACGAAGTCGGTCCTCAAGTCCGCGATGCGGACGCTGCAGGGCCTTGCCGCCGAGCAGCAGTCGGTCATCTCCGGACTGCAGAACAAGTACGGCGAGTCCGTGATTCTCCAGGACCTCCTGGAGATCGACCACACGAACTCGCAGTTCGGCCGGCGCGCCCAGTCCATCGCGGTGCTGTGCGACGGCTGGCTGGGGCGACAGCGTGACGTCGCCTCGGTCTACGACGTGGTCCGCAGCGCCCAGGGCAGGATCCGCCACTTCCGGCGCGTGGAGATCCTGTCGCAGGTCGACTTCGCGATCACCAGTCGCTCCGTCGAACCGGTGGCGCTGGCTCTCGCCGAGCTCCTCGACAACGCCACCAGCTACTCCAGCCCGGACACCGTGGTCGAGATCAACATCCGCACCGTGCCCAAGGGCATCTGCATCGTCGTCGACGACGCCGGTGTCGGTATGAACGACGAGGAGCGGGCCAAGGCCACGAAACTCCTTCTGAGCGAGCGCGTCTCCGGCGTCTCGGGGCTCGGCAGCCCCCCGCAGTTCGGCTTCGCGGTGATCGGCGTGCTCTGCGAGCGCTTCGGCTTCGAGGTGTCCGTGGACTCCAGCTCTCCGTACGGAGGCGTCCGCGCCGTTCTCCTCCTGCCGCACGAGCTGCTCACCAACATGCCGGAGAAGAAGGCCCCGGCGCCGGCCGGCCCCGCGGTCTCCACGGCGGACCCGGGCGGCCCCGAAGCCGCCGTGGCCGGCGTCTCGACCGCCGACGGCCTGCCGAAGCGCCGCCGCAAGCGGCCGATGGCCATCGTACCGGGCAGCACGACCGCACCCGCGGCGACGCGCTCCGGTGCCGAGACCGCAGCGATCATGGGGGCCTTCCAGCGAGGCACGCAATCCGGCCGGGCCACCCGCCCGGACTCCGCGGATCGAACCAGCAGCACACGTGATGCGAGCAGCGAAGGGCATGAGATCTCGTGAACGACGATCTGTCATGGATGCTTGACAGCGCCTTGGAGATACCCGGGGCGTTGCACGCGGTCCTCGTCTCCGCCGACGGTCTGCTGATGGCCCGGACGAAGGACTTCGACAAGGACAACGCGGACACCGTCGCCGCCGCGATGAGCGGGGTGCAGTCCCTCAGCCGCTCGCTCGGGTTCTTCGTCGACGGCGGCCAGTTGCGCTGGCGTCAGACGCTGGTCGAGTTCGACGGGGGCTGGGTCTTCCTGATCTCCGCGGGAGAGGGCGCGTATCTCGGCGTCTCGGCCTCGCCGGACGTCGACATGCAGGACATCACCTTCCGGATGCAGCAGCTCGTCGGCCAGTTGGGCAAAGCCCTGACGACGCCGCCGCGCGAGAACCTCGGCGTCCGGTCATGAGCGGCTTCGGAGAGCTGGAGCCCGAGGCCGCGGAATTAGTGCGTCCGTATGTCATCACCAAGGGACGCGGGCTGCCCGACGAGGAGCAGCTGTCCCTGATCACCCTGGTCACCGCGGCCGGTGACGAGCAGCAGCGTCCGACGCGGCTGTCCCCCGAGGAGCAGGGCCTGTTGGACCTGTGCACCGCCGGCTATCTCTCGGTCGCCGAGATCGCGGGGCACACGCGGCTCCCCATGGGTGTGGTGAAGATCCTTCTCTCCGCGCTCACCGAGGGCGGCTACCTCATCACCCGCCCGCCCGTGCAGCGTGCCGCGCTCGCGGACCGAGACATCCTCGAGGAGGTGCTGAATGGACTACGCACCAAGTTTGGGTGAGCAGGCGTACGTCCGTGGCGGGGCGACGCAGATCGCCGTGAAGATCCTCGTCGTCGGTCACTTCGCCGTCGGCAAGACCACCTTCATCGGTGCGATCTCGGAGATCCCTCCGCTGTCCACCGAGGAGACGATGACGCGCGCGGGCGAGTCGTTCGACGACCTCAAGGGCGTCCGGAGCAAGACCACCACCACGGTGGCCATGGACTTCGGCCGACTGACCATCAGCGACCGTGTCGTGCTGTATCTGTTCGGAACGCCGGGCCAGCAGCGCTTCGTGCAGATGTGGGAGGACATGGCGCGCGGTGCGCTCGGAGCGCTGGTGCTGGTCGACCCCGAGCGGCTGGCGGACTCCTTCGCCGTGATCGACCTGATCGAGCAGTACGGCCTCGACTACGCGATCGCAGTCAACCGTTTCGACGGCACGGCGGATCGAGAGGTGAGGGCGCTGCGCGAGGCGCTCGACCTGCTCGACGACACCCCGGTCGTCACCTGCGACGCGCGCGACGAGCAGTCGTCCGCCGACGCGCTGATCACACTCGTCCGGCATCTGCTGGACCGCGCTCACTAGGAAGCAGACATGGACGCTCAACCCACGGCCGCCCCCGTCCCCCCGCCCGGGTGCCCCGCCCACAGCGTCGGCGGCCGGGTGCCGCTGCACGGGCCGGAGTTCGCGGCCGATCCGCAGGCGTACTACACCTACCTGCGTCACTTCGGCCCGACCGCACCCGTGGAGCTCGCTCCGGGGGTGGAGGCCACGCTCGTCACCGACTACGCGACGGCGTTGCAGCTGCTGCAGGACTCCGGCTCCTTCCGCAAGGACGCGCGCCGCTGGCGGGACCTCGCCGAGGGCCGGATCAGCCCGGACAGCCCGGTCGTCCCGGTGCTCGCGTACCGGCCCAACTGCATGTTCAGCGACGGCGCCGAACACCTGCGGCTGCGGCAGGCCGTCACGGACAGCATGGCCCGCGTCGACTCGCGCCGGCTGAGCCGGAGCACCGAACAGGTCTCCAACTTCCTCATCTCGCAGTTCGGTACGCGGGGATCCGCCGATCTCCTCGGTGACTACGCCAAGCAGCTGCCGCTGTTCGTGTTCAACGAACTCTTCGGCTGCCCCGCCGACATCGGCGACCGGGTACAGTTCGGCATCGCCGGCATGTTCGATGGCGTCAACGCCGACAAGGCGGTCGAGGTGCTCTTCGGCGCCGTCGGCGAACTGGTGGCGCTCAAGCGGGCCAGGCCGGGCGACGACGTCACCTCGTGGATGATGCAGCATCAGGCGGCGCTGACGGACGAGGAGATGGTCCATCAGCTCGCTCTGCTGCTGGTGGCGGGCAACGAACCCCTGCGCAATCTCATCGGCAACACCCTGCACCGGCTCCTCACCCATGACGCGTACGCCCACAAGGGCGGTCTGATCGACGAGGCGATCGACGACACGCTGTGGGAGAACCCGCCCATGCAGAACCTCGCGCCGCACTATCCCGCGCACGACATGGAGTTCGCCGGGCAGAAGCTGAGCGCGGGCGAACTCGTCCTGGTCAGCTTCGCGGCCGCCAACACCGGGCCCGCGCTGCGGGAGGCGCGTCAGGCCGGCAGCAACCGGGCCCATCTGGCCTGGAGCGCGGGCCCGCATGCCTGCCCGTCGAAGGAGCCCGCCCGGCAGATCACGGTGACCGCCATCGAGAACCTGCTGAACCAGCTCCCCGACGTCGAACTCGCCGTCCCGGAGGACAGCCTCGTCTGGCGCCCCGGTCCCTTCAACCGGGGCCTTGCCACCCTGCCCGCCCGATTCACCCCGGCCGAGACCTTCCGCGGTCCCGTCCCCGAGGCGCCCACGCGCCCCGAAGCGCCGGCCGCGGCGGGCGCCAAGCGCGAACGCGGGGGAAAGTGGAGCCAGTTCCTTAACTGGCTCACCAAGTGACTCACGTCATTCCGGTCGCCTCATCCGTCACGGCATGAACCTTCCGCCTCAGGGGTAGTGAGCATCGCGCTATCCGACCTGTTTACGAGGCAAGGAGTGTCGTGGACCACATAGCCGCCGACGCCGATCTGATGCAGTACCCCACCGAGTTGGGCCCCCTCGATACCCGCCACTCCAGGCGGGTATCTTCTTGGGCGCTCCGGCCCGGGGCGGACGGGTCGGTGGCCGCCTCCCCGCCCGGCGGCCCGAACCCGCCCGGCGGGGAGACACTCGGCGACCACGCGGCGAGACAGGTGCTGCGGCTGTGCGAGGCCGCGGGGTTGAACGGGGCCGACTCCGCGGAGTACGCACGGACGCTGCTCACGGTCCTGGGGCCCGTCGCCGAGCGGTCGCTGGCCCTGCCGGCCCCCGACGACTCCTTCCTCTCCGACGACCACACGCCGGTGGAGTACTCGCTCGCCTTCGTGCCCGACGCGGACCCGACCCTGCGGGTGCTGCTCGAACCGGGATGCGGCGCCGACAGCCTCGCGGAGAACGGGCGTACGGGACTGCGGGTCGTCCGCGACATGGCGCGGCGCTGGGGATTCGACACCAAGCGCCTGGACGAGCTGGAGGACCTGTTCTTCCCGCCGAACCCCCAGGGCCCGCTGGCGCTCTGGTGCGCGCTGGAGCTCGTGCCCGGCGGAATCCCCCGGATGAAGATCTATCTGAACCCGGCGGCGTCCGGACAGGAACGTTCCGCCGACACGGTACGGGAGGCCCTGCGCCGGCTCGGTCACCGGAAGGCCTTCAGGGCGCTGCCCGAGGGCGATCGCCATCTGTTCTTCGCCCTGGACCTGGGTGACTGGGAAGAACCCCGGGTGAAGGTCTACCTCGCGCACCACGACCTGTCGGCGCCGGAGGCGGCCGGCCTGTCCCGCGTGGACGGCGGCCCCGGGCGGCCGGAGCTCACGGGCTTCTTCCGCATGGCGGCCGGACAGGACACCGGCATCGAGGGTGCGGACGGCCGGGACGCGCGGCTGGACCGCAGACCCGTCCAGTCCTGCCACGCCTTCACCGAGACGGCGACCGGCCGCCCGAGCGGCTTCACCCTCTACATCCCGGTCCGCGACTACGCCCGGCACGACGGCGAGGCCCTCGACCGGGCGGTGGCCGTGCTCGGCCGCCACGGCATCGACCCCGCCTCGCTCCTGCGCTCACTGTCCGCCGTGACCTCCCGGCGGCTGAGGGACGGTGTGGGGCTCATCGCCTACCTGGGACTCGCCCACCAGCAAGGCCGACCGCCGCGGGTGACCGCCTACATCTCCTCGGAGGCATACGCGGTCAGGCCCCCGGTCGCCGCACCGTCCCGACAGGTCGAGTCCGTCCACTGACGGGCACCGGCACGCGCCGACACGGGGCCGGTGAAGCCTCCCGAGGGTCCGCCACCGGGAGCTTCACCCACCCTGATCGCGGACCTCACGCGTCCTGCAGCTCCCGCAGTTCGCGCAGATAGGGGCCGACGTCCACCTGGATGGAAGCGCCCTCGGTCCGCCCGTAGCGCTCCTCTATACCGCTCAGGTACGCGCTGATCTCCTCGCGCATGACCTCCGCGGACGGCAGGGTGACATCACCGTCGACGATCCGCGCCACCCACCGCGACTGCGCCTCCACGAGGCGGGTGATGGAGCCCACGGGACGGATCAGGCCGACGAAGTACAGGCCGGGCCGGTCGGGGGCGACGACCCGCTTGTACAGCTCGACCGCCCCCTGCTCGGGATCCGCCGGACATCCGGCGGGCAGGAAGGGGAAGGCCATACGGAAGCCGGTGCAGTAGACGATCGCGTCCGCCTCCACCGTGGTTCCGTCGGTGAAGGTCACCGTGTCGCCGTCCAGGGATTCGATGGCGGGCCTCGGGACCACCCCGCCGTGCCGTATTCGGCTGAGAATCTCGTCCGAGATGGTCACGGCCGAGGAGAAGACGGGGTGGTCGGGCTCGGGCAGGCCGTAGTCCGACAGCCTGCCCCGCGCCACGAACAGGGCCTGCTCGACGAAGCGCCGCCGCTCGTCGAACGACATGTCGTTGAACCACGGTGCGTCGGCGATCAGGTCCACGGACATGCCGAAGAGCTGCTTGGGCACGATGTGCAGCCCCCGGCGGACGGAGAGCACGGTCCGCGCGGCATGCCGGGAGAGGTCCGCGGCGATGTCCACGCCGGACGCCCCCATGCCCACGACGACCACGCGCTGCCCGGCGAAGTCGCTGCCGTCGCCGTAGTCCATCGAATGGAGAATCGTTCCGGCGAAGGAGCCGGAGCCGGGAGGAAGCGAATCCGGCAGCGCCGCCTCCGTGTTGTGGCCCGAGGCGACGATCACCTGCTCGAAGCGCCGTTCCTTCATCTCTCCGCGCGCGTCGCGGCTGACGACCGTCCAGACGCCGTCTGCCTCCTGCTCCACGGAGAGCACCTCCGTACGTAGTTCGACCCGGGGCAGCAGGCCCGCCCACTCGGCGAAGGACCGGAGATAGGCGGCGACGTCGCTGTGGCTGGGATAGAGCGGCAGCTCGGACGGCATCGGGAAGTCGGCGTAACCGGTCAGCTGCTTGGCGCTGTTCAGATGGAGAGACCGATAGGCCGGACCCCGCTCGCCGGCCCCCGGCTGGCGCCAGATCCCTCCGACGTCCGGTGACTTCTCCAGACAGACGAAGTCGACTCCCCTGACCGAGAGCGCATGCGCCGTCGCCAGCCCCGACAGACCCGCACCGATGACGCACACGGTCGCGGCAGTGGCATCGGCATGTGACCCGCCCAAGGAACCCTCCACAGAACACCATCCGTCCATGCACCGGGCGTTGACCGCGACGGATGTCGCGGCTGTCTCCGTGCGGGAGCCCGGGGCGACACACGATACCGATCACCCTTCGGCCGGCGGCCGTCCCGTCCCCGCAGATGGGTGAGGTGGTTCCGGTCGTACGGACAGTCACGCCGACGACCACGCCGTCCGCGCGAACGGAACGGACGCGAAAGCGAATTCGAGGGACGCGAAGGTGGCCGAAAAGCGGTCCACGGAATCCTGCCCGGGCATGCCTGGGGCCGCGCGCACTCCCCGCCGCGATGTCCCGTCCGCCGATTCCGGTCAAGGGTCCTTTCCGCCGAGTTCCGCGGCGTGTACGCGCCTGAACCCTCTTCCGTTCCGCCGATTCCGGCGGCTCTGTCGGGTTCCGGCCATACGTTCTCGGCCGGTCGTGCGAAGGGTGATACCAGAGTGCCGTGCTCTACGGGTAAGTTTGCCAACTGCGCACCGCACATGAACGGTTGACGACTACAGTGTGTGCTTGGTGATCATCGGTAGGCTCATCACATCCACGTCGAACACACCCCCGTAGTGACAGAGAAGTACGCCGATTCCTGGGCACGTACCAAGGACACTCATGTCTCAACTTCGCGCACCCGCCGCGCGGTCCGAACGCCGTGAGGGCGGGCGGCACGGCCGGTCTGGCGCCCGTTCCGCTCCCGGCGCGGGGGCTCCCAACCCCGCGCAGAATTCCGTGCCGCCTCCGCCGGAGGCCCGTATACGCTCGCAACTCCTGCGCACCTCCGTGCTCCCGGCCGTCGCCGTGGCACTCGGTGGCGCCGCAGCCGTCATCTTCACCATCCGCTCCACCGGAGCCGCCCCCACCGCCGGCCTCTGGGCCGCTCTGACGGGCGCCGCCGCCCTCACGGTCGCCTCCCTGACCGCGGCCGCGCTCGGCGCCGACCGGGCGGCCAAGTCCGTGCTCGACCGCTGCAACGCCCTGCGCCGCTCCAGCGCCCGCGGCCAGAGCGAGCTGCGCGCGGTCGTCGAGCAGCTGCGCCGCGGTGACGGCCCCCCGGCCCGCCCGGCCACCCCGCCGGCCGTGGGCTCCGGCGACGAGTTCGACCTGCTCGCCCAGGAGCTGACCCGCTCCCACGAGGCCGCCGTGGCCGCCGTGGTGCAGGCGTCCCGGCTCTCCAGCAGCGTCGGCAACGAGCAGAAGGTCGAGGTCTTCGTCAACCTCGCCCGTCGCCTGCAGTCCCTCGTCCACCGCGAGATCCAGCTCCTGGACGAGCTGGAGAACGAGGTCGAGGACCCCGAACTGCTCAAGGGCCTGTTCCACGTCGACCACCTGGCGACCCGCATCCGCCGCCACGCGGAGAACCTCGCCGTGCTCGGTGGCGCCATCTCCCGCCGTCAGTGGTCGAATCCGGTCACCATGACCGAGGTGCTGCGCTCCTCCATCGCCGAGGTCGAGCAGTACCCGCGCGTGAAGCTCGTCCCGCCGATCGACGGTACGCTCCGGGGCCATGCCGTGGCCGACGTCATCCACCTGCTCGCCGAACTGGTCGAGAACGCGACGTTGTTCTCCGCCCCGCACACCACGGTGCTGCTGCGGGCCCAGTACGTCACGGCCGGCCTCGCCATCGAGGTCGAGGACCGCGGCCTGGGCATGCCGGTCACCGAGCAGAACAAGATGAACGCCCTGCTCGCCGACCCGGACCAGGTCAACGTCGCGCATCTGCTCCAGGACGGCCGCATCGGCCTCTTCGTGGTCTCCGCGCTCGCCCGCCGCCACGGCATCGCGGTACGCCTCCAGACCAACATCTACGGTGGGATCCAGGCCGTCCTCGTGCTGCCGCAGGGCCTCCTCGGCGCCGACCCGGAGGGGCTCGCACGGACCGAGAACCAGCCGGGAGCCGTGCCCGCGGGCCGGCCCTCCCACACGCCGCAGATGCCTCAGCCGACCCCGGCCCCGTCGGTCCACGCGGCCCCCGCCGCCCCGGCCCCGACCGGGACGCACGGCAACGGGACGCCCGCACCGGCACCCGTACACCCGCAGACGCCCGCACCCGTATACCCGCAGACGCCCGCTCCCGTCCACGCGTCCGCGCACACCCCCGTACGGCCGCCGGCCCAAACGCCGGAGCCCGCGGCCGAACCCCCGCACCGGCCGCTGACGTACACCACCTCCGCACCGGCGATCCCGCTCCAGCAGCCCAACGCGGGAGCGCCCGCCCCGGTCGCACCCACGCACGACGGAGCTCCCCTCCCCGTACGGGGAGATCACGCCGGGCGTGCCAACCCGGGCACGATCACCCCGGCCCCGCGCGCGGAAGCGCCCGGCCGACCTCTCCTCCCCAAGCGGCGCGCGCAGGAGCACATCGTCCCGCAGCTGCGCGACGAGCCCGCCGCCCGCGCGCCCGAGGAGCACGCCTTGCACGACCCGGGTCTGATGGCCGCCTTCCAGCGCGGCATCGGACTCGCCGAATCCCAGCCCCCAGCCCATGAATCGCTGCGTCCCGGTGACGCGCACAAGGAGTAGATGCACCATGGCGAGCAATGTGCCGAACGGCCATTCCTCGGATCTCGACTGGCTGCTGAGCGGTCTGGTCCAGCGGGTCCCGTACACCCGCAACGCGGTACTGCTCTCCTCCGACGGCCTGGTGAAGTCGGTGCACGGCCTCGACACCGACGCCGCCGACCACATGGCCGCGCTGGCCTCCGGGCTGTACTCGCTCGGCCGCAGTGCCGGCGCCCGGTTCGGCGACGGCGGCGAGGTGCGGCAGGTGGTCGTCGAGCTCGACTCCACCCTGCTGTTCGTCACCACCGCCGGCTCCGGCACGTGTCTGGCGGTCCTCGCCGGGCGTGAGGCGGACGCCGCCGTGCTGGGCTACGAGATGGCGATGCTGGTCAAGAGCGTACGGCCGTATCTGGTCACCCCCGCCAGACAGGCGGCGGGCGCGGCGCGCACCGTGGGGCAGTGAGCGTGACGTCCCCCCAGGAGGGGCCCTGGCTCGATGACGCGGCAGGCAGGCTGATCCGCCCGTACACCGTGATCGGCGGCCGGACCCAGCCCACCACCGCGCTCGACCTCCTCTCCATGGTGATGGCGACGGGCACCACACCACAGGCCCACATGGGGCCCGAGCACAGCCTGGCCCTCGGGCTCTGCGACGGCCCCACCTCGGTGGCGGAGATCGCGGCGCACTTACGGCTCCCCGCGGTCGTCACCAAGGTTCTGCTCTCCGATCTCGTGGACTGCGGGGCGCTGACCGCCCGGGCGCCCCGCTTCCACGCCAACCCAACCGACCGTTCCTTGCTGGAGGCAGTGCTCGATGGCCTACGACAACGGCTCTGAGCGCCACGAGAGTTTCGCGACCGACCCGTTCCCCACCGCGCTCAAGATCCTGGTGGCGGGTGGCTTCGGCGTGGGCAAGACCACCTTCGTGGGCGCGGTCAGCGAGATCGAACCGCTGAGTACCGAAGAGCTGCTGACCCAGGTCAGCGCGGCGACCGACAGCCTGGAGGGCGTGGAGTCCAAGACCACGACCACGGTCGCGATGGACTTCGGGCGCATCACTCTCGACGACCGGAACGTGCTGTACCTGTTCGGCACTCCGGGCCAGGAGCGCTTCTGGTTCATGTGGGACGAGCTCTCCGAGGGCGCGCTCGGAGCGGTCGTCCTCGCCGACACCCGACGCCTGCAGGACTGCTTCTCCGCCGTCGACTTCTTCGAACGGCGCGGCATCGGATTCGTCGTGGCGGTCAACGAGTTCGACGGCGCGTACCGGTACGAGCCGGACGAGGTGCGGGCGGCGCTCGACCTCAAGCCCGAGGTGCCGGTCGTGCTCTGCGACGCCCGGATCTCCAGCGCCGGCATCCGCACCCTCCTCACCCTCGTCCAGCATCTGCTCACCACCATCCCGGCACCCGTGCCGAGCTACGGAGCACCGTCATGACCTACGACCCGACCGGTCATCTGCTGCTGACCCCCGTCGACCGGGAGGCGCCCGCACGTGTGCGGCGCCTGCGCGAACTGGGCCTGGGGGAGCGGCCGGAGCCGGCGTTCGACGAGTTCGCCCACCGGCTCGCGGACGTGACCGGTGCTCCGTACTCGATGGTCAACTTCATCGACGAGAACCGTCAGTTCTTCGCCGGACTGCACACCCCGGCCGGCACCCACTCGGGCAGCGACCTGGGCGCGGCGGCCGCCGGCGGCGACGTCGGCAGGTACATGGCCCGTGACCACGGCTACTGCCCGCACGTGGTGGTGCGCCGCAAGGCGCTCGTCCTGGAGGACGTCTGCGACTACCCGCGGTTCGCGGGGAACCCGGTGGTGGACGAGATCGGCATCCGCTCCTACATGGGCGCGCCGCTGATCGACCGTACGGGCATAGCGCTGGGCACGATCTGCGTCGTCGACACCGACGTCCGACCGTGGGGCCGGGCCGGTCTGGAGACGATCAAGACGCTGGCGGCGGAGCTGGTGGAGCAGATCCACCGCCGCGAGGACGGGCTGATCTGACCCGCTCCTCGGAGGACACCCGCGTGCGCCCCGGGACGGCTTCGCCGCCGTGCCGGGGCGCACTTCCGTACGTACGCGCTCAGGCGTGTACGGGTTCCAGCCTGACCAGGTCCGAGAGCCGCTCGGACCAACTGCCCTTGTCCTGGCCGAGTGCGACCTCGGCCAGCCGCAGGAGCTGGATGTCGGAGGTGCCCGCGGGGGCGAAGATGTGGTGCGCGTCGCGAAGGTAGCGCTCGATCGGACGATCGGTGAAGAGACCGGCGGCCGCGTGGATCTCCATCGCGTCGCGCCCGGAGTCGATCGCCGACTCCACGTTGACCAGCTTCGCGTTCATCAACTCGGCGTCGCAGGACAGCCCCTGGTCGAGGAGATGCACCGCGTGGTACGCGGCGAGCCGGGCCGTCATCAGCCGGGACTGCATCTGACCCAGCTTCAGCTTCACCGTGGGCAGGTGGTGCAGCGGCTTGCCGTAGCGGATGCGCTCCGCGCAGAACCGGGTCGTCTCCTCCAGGATCGCCTGGTGGATGCCGAGGGAGACGGCCGTGAGGTTGGCCCGGCCGTACAGCACGCTCGACGAGTACGCGACGGACAGGCCGTCGCCCTCGTCGCCGAGCCTGCTGGAGGCCGGGACCCGGCAGTCCTCGAAGACGAGCTCGCCGAAGCTGAAGCCGTGCAGCCCCATGGCCGGTTGCTGGGGGCCGAGCCGGAAGCCCGGGCGGTCGGACTCGACGAGGAAGGCCGTGAGCCCCTTCGAACCGGGCCCGGTCCGGACCACCACACCGTGCAGATCGCCGACATGGCTGTTTCCGACGAACACCTTGCTGCCGTTGAGGACGTAGTCGTCGCCGTCGCGGACCGCGCTCGCGGTCATGCCGAGGACATGCCCGCCCGACTCGGGTTCGGTGACCGCGATGGTCGGCAGGCACTCGCCAGCGGCGATGGCGGGGAGCCAGGTCTTCCGCTGCTCGTCGCTGCCGAAGTGGAGGATCTTCGCGGTGCCCAGCTGGGAGGCCTGAACCATGGCGCCCATCGCGCCGCTGATTCGGGAGAGTTCCTCGATGATGATGGTTTTGGCCAGGTGACCGGCGCCCATTCCGCCGTACTCCCGGCCGATTGTGGCGCCGAGCCAGCCCTGCTCGCAGATCAGCCGGGACAATTCGTGGTGCACCGACCGGGACTCTTCCATCTCGGCTATTCGGGGCCGGACCTCACTCTCCGCGAAGTGCCGGACCGTTTCCCTGAGCTGATGATGAAGTCGACTGCTGAAGTAGCTGTCCATACGAGTACCTCCCCTGCGAAACGCCTGCTCGCTCGGTTGTTCGAGCAGGTGGTGCATCGGCGGTGGCCCCGTCCCGAACAGGCCGACACTCCATGGTGTTGATCTTTCTTGGGCGGATCAATATCGCCACGGAATTTGTCTGAAACCGGAGTTGTTGACGGTTGAATCTGTCTGTGTTTCGTGGAGACTTGGCCTGTTCGGGCGGTCCTCCGCGACCTTCGCCGTGGGCATCTTTCTGCCACATGCCAAAGGCAAAGAATCGCAGGGCATATGGCATCGAGAGGTACCGGGCCGCCTCATACGCCACCTCTTCACCACAGTGGCGGAATGCCGGAAGAATCCCCGAGTCCGGACGGAAGCGGAATCGCGGGGCGGGGCGTGATCGACCCCGTGTGGCGGGGCGGTATCCGGTCGTTCGGGTGTGCGTGGAGGCGTGGGAGCGCGTGACGAGGAGTGACCGGCGCGCGCTCCGGCGCGTGTGCCCCACAGCGGCACCGACAAGGAGGTCGGTGTCAGTGGCGGGTCGTACGGTCGACGTATGGCCACTGCCGACGACGTACGCAGAATCGCGCTCGCGCTGCCCGGGGCGGTGGAGAAGCTCGCCTGGGGTATGCCCACCTTCCGCGCGGGACCGGGCGGCAAGATCTTCGCCTCGCTGGACGACGACGACCAGGTGATCGGCGTGAAATGCCCCAAGGAGGAGCGGGAGGAACTCATCGCGTCCGAGCCCGCCAAGTTCTTCATCCGGGAGGGCCATGACGACGGCTACGCCTGGGTGCGTGTCCGGATCGGCGCCCTTGACGACGAGGAGGAGCTGCACGCGATCCTCGCCGACTCCTGGCGCCAGGCGGCCCCGCGCAGACTCCTGCAGCAGTACCCGGAGGTGGGGGTACCGCCCGAGGAGAGCTGAGCCGCCGGCGATGCGTCGCGGGCCTCGGGGCTCACCCGCCGAGGAAGGACGCGACGCGGCCGCGCAGTCCGGCCGGGTCGAGGCCCTGTCCTGCCAGGTGCTCGTCGATGCTGCCGTACTTGCGCAGCTCCCGCCGGGAGACCCCGAGGCCGAGGACGCGGTGGGGGAGCGCGGCGAGGGCGTCGTTGGCGGTCGCCGTCGACGTGCCGGCGAGGTAGGGCTCGACCAGGACGACGTCCGGGCGGGCGCGGTCGGCGGCCCGGCGCAGGGCCTCGGCGTCGAAGGGGCGGATCGTGGAGGCGTAGAGGACGGTCACGTCGAGGCCCTCGGTGGCGGCCAGGACGTTGTCCAGCATGGGTCCGACCGCGACGACGACCCCGTCCCGCCCCTCGCGGACGGTGTCGAAGCCGGAGGAGACGGGGCGGGGTGAGGCGTTGGACTGGAGCGAGAGCCGGACGTAGACGAGATCGTCGGCCGCGACGGCCTGTCGCAGCAGCGTCTCCGCCTCATCGGGGTGACCGGGGACATGGACCGTCCAGCCGTCGAGGGTGTCGAGCAGCGCCACGTCGCCGGGCGACATATGCGTGAATCCGCCGGCGGGCCAGTCGTACGACGCCCCGGCGCTGACCAGGATCCCGCTCACCCCCTGGTGCCCGAAGTCCAGCTTCAGCTGCTCGAAGGGGCGCTCGACCAGGAAGCTCGCGAAGGTGTGCATGATCGGGCGCATCCCGGTGAGGGCGAGCCCGCCGCCCGCGCCGATCAGCAGCTGCTCGCGGATACCGACATTGATCACCCGGTCGGGGTGGCGCCGCTCGTCCTGCTGGAATCCGTCCCGGCTGATCTCGGCGAGGACCAGCGCGAGGCGGGGATCCTCGTCGAGCAGACGGCCGGTGGTCGCGATGAAGCGGTCTCGCATGGTGTCCATGGGGGGGTCTCCTTGAGGGGGATCAGGCGTTCTTGGGCTCGACGCGGGCGACGACGGCCCGCGGCCGGCCCGGGTGCGGAGCGGTGAAGGCGGCGTACAGCGCGTCGTGATCGCGTCCGTCGACGGTCTCGGCGGACCATCCGGCGGCCTCGAAGCGGGAGGCGATCCCACCGCGCCAGCCGTAGGTCGCGGAGCTGTTGTCGATGACGAGCGTGTGCAGCCGCTCGAGACCGGCGGGCCCCGCGTAGGCGATGGCCTCGTGATTGCTGCCCTCGTCGAGCTCGGCGTCCCCGATGAGCACCCACACCCGCGGTTGGGCGAGCCCCTGCGCGCGCAGCCCGAGCGCGGTCCCGACGGCGATCGGCAGCCCGTGCCCCAGGGACCCGCTGCCGATCTCGGCGCCGGGCACGAGCGTCCGGTCGGGGTGGTGCCCGAGCGGTGAGTCGTACGCCCCGAAGCCGGTGAGCAGCTCCTCGGGGAAGAAGCCCTTGGCGGCGAGGACGGCGTAGTACGCCATGGGCCCGTGCCCCTTCGACAGCAGGAACCGGTCGCGCCCCGGCTCCGCGACGGTCTCGGGCGACACCTGGAGCACCCGGTCGTACAGCACCCAGAGGGCGTCGAGGGTGGAGGTGGCGGCGGGGGAGTGCTTCTCGTCGCCGGTCATCAGCGCCATGAGGACGTGGAGCCGGTCGATGTCGGTGATCGTCATGCCACTCACCGTGCAACCTCAAGCGAGGTCGAGGTCAAGCGCACAAAGCGGTTCGTGACCACCCGGGTAAGTGCGGTATTGTTCTCATGCGCGTTCGGCCGGGGGAAACCCCAGGTCAGACGGGCACCGGGACGTGGCGCAGCTTGGTAGCGCACTTGACTGGGGGTCAAGGGGTCGCAGGTTCAAATCCTGTCGTCCCGACGAGAGGTTCGCCTCGTAGTCGCAGATCAGAGCCCTGCCTCACTTCGGTGAGGCAGGGCTCTTGTTCGTTCTCTGGGGCGGTCGTATCACATTTCGTCACAGACGCAGTGGATCTTTTGCTCAGCCGGCGAGCAGCTCCCCGAGCTTGTCCGAACCGGCCTTGAGGCTCTGCGGGTCGGGGTGAACGTAGACCCGCTTGGTGAAGGATAGGTCGCTGTGTCCGGCCCACGCGGAGACGACGGTATCGGGGACGCCGTTGTTGGCCATCCACGAGAGACACGCGTGACGGGCGTCGTAGAGACGCACCTTCCGCACGCCGGCCTGCGCCATCAGCCTGTGGGCCTCGCGACGCAGCTTGTCCGTCTTGAACGGTCGACCCATTGAACGGTCGACCCAGCTCGTCGACGACCACGTAGCCACTGCCTTCATACGCTTCCCCCACGGCAAGCCTCTCCGCAGCCTGGCGGGCGTGGAAGGTCACAAGCGCCGCTTGCAGTGGCTTGGGCAGCGGGAGAACCCTCCTACCGTTTCGAGTCTTGGGGTCCTTCTCAACGACCTTGTTGCGCGACCCTTTCGGCAGGCTCCGGTCGTAGACGATGGTGCGGGTGTTCCCTACCGCGATGGTGCCAGCTCCCGTCAGGTCGACATCCTCCTTCCAGCGGGTGCCACACACCTCGGCAGGACGCTCAGCAATAAGGGTCAGAAGCATCACGCCAAACAGGCGGTCGCTCTTGGTGGCCTCGATAAATGCCTTGACTTCCGTCTCGTCCCAAGGCCTGCGCTTCGCATCCGCCTGCGCCGCTTTTCGCACTGCGTCGTGGGAGACGCGGACATGCTCGGCGACATTGCGGACGACCCAGCCACGACGCACCGCAAGGGTGAGTGCCGAGCGCAGCCGGCCAAGGGTGAGCCGCACTGAGCGAAGGCCAAGACCAGTCCCCGGCTTTCCGCCGCGCTGGCGCCCGCGGGTCAGCATCCAGTCAACAAATTCCTCAACGTCCTCCTCGGTCAGCACCTGAAGCCGTTGCGTTCCAAAATGGTCGCGAATACCGTCTGTTGCTTGGAGATCTGTGGGTAGTTGTGGAGTAGCACCTTGCTGCTGTTGGCCTGGGAGTCGATATCGATAAGGAGAACCCGCTTGCCTTTTCGTGCGAGCCCTGCGGCCAGCGAGATGGTAGATGATGTCTTTCCGACACCTCCTTTCTGGGATGCGATTGAGATAACCATAGTTAAGTTAAATCCATCGAAATCCCAAGCGGGTTGTTTCGATGCATTTCTTAGTTCCATACCAGAATAAACAATCTGGTATGAACATGTCAATATGCAATAAATGGGACGTGCCTATCGGAACTCAGCACTCGGCGAACGCGAGCAATGGCCCGATGAGCGGGTGTGGCCGTAGACGCCGTTGGGTCGCAGCCGGCCAGGGCACGTTCTGACGCACTGAGCCCCCTCGGCGGTGACCGAGGGGGCTCCTCTCAACGCTTCATCCGCTCAGTGAGGTCAGGTCGAGTACTCCAGCTCCGTCAGTGCCGCCTCGTGCACGCCCACCGCCACCTCAGACAAGTCGAGCCCCTGGAGATGCCGGATCAGCGCTACACGCGCCTCGGCGAGCTGCTGGCCCAGCCCGACCCCGCTCAACTGGCCGGGGCGCAGGATGCGACGGAAGTCAGGGTTGTCGATCGCGCTGGCCACCAGCTTCTCGGCCAGCCACAGGGGAGTGCGCTCGCGGATCGCGAATGTCAGGTGAATGCTGTGCTCGTCGGAGTCCAGGACATGAGGGTTGTGGACCCACCCGCGAGGTAGCAGGAGGGACTGCCCGGCCTTGAGGTCCACCTCCACATCCGGTCCCGCTGCTTCCCACGTCGGGATGTAGTCCTCTCTCCAGACCCTCCAGCTCTCGTTGTACTCGCGCATGGGGGCCTCGACCGGAGGGCGCCAGAGCTGCCACCGCTTCGTGCCCGAGATCTGGACGATCACGGCCATCTGCTGATCCCAGTGGTGGCGGAGCCCCTGGTGCCCCGGAGGAGTCAGGAAGGCGTGGATGTAGTTCGAGTAGCCCGTCTCCGTCTGGATGTCCTGGGAGATCTGAGCCAGGGCCGGGATGACTCGCTGAAGGTTCCCGAGGCGAATGGTGTGGCCGCTCTCGTAGAGCCGGGCGAGTTTCGCGCGGTCGGTCCGTCCGTCCGTCGTGTATGCCTTCTGACTCATCGAGGGGTTGGGGGCCTGGACGACCGCGATCTCGTCAGCGGGGACACACCCCCTGTAGACGTACCCCCGGATGGTCTCTGCGGTGACTGTCTCGTCGAGCGCCGCCATGCCGCGCTCGAACACACGCGGCTCGTCGGGCCACGTGAGCATCAGTTCGGTTACACCGTCCTCAGGCAATAACAGGCGCAGCGACATGGCTCGTCCTTCGGCTCAGGAGGGAGGGAGCGGGCAGGGGATGTCCGGGTGAAAGTGGTTCGGGCAGCACACAACGGAGAGCGACACCATGGTCTGCGAGCGGGTGTAGTGCACCCAGCTCACATCGACGCCGCGAGGGAGGACATCCGCGGCGTACTCCAACTTCTGATCCAAGGTGCGGTAGGCAACCTTGTCGTCCTCGCGCTCGAAGGGCGGGCTCTCCTGGTAGCGCTTCGTCAGCCATGCCAGGGCAACGTCCACGTTGGTCCAGGTGCAGTCCACCGCGCTCTGGTTGTGCTTGAGAAGCCAGTGGCCAGTCATCAGAGGCGGCAGGTTGGAGGTCAGGAACTCATTCGCAGCATCCTGGTACCGAGCCTTCTCCTCCTCCTTGGCCTCAGGCGGAGGGGGATCCGGGTATGGAGGCCGGCGGTTGCCCTCCCGCGCGTAGTCGACAGGCTTACCCGCCCATGCGTACCCATGCCAATGGCCGTGCCAGCTCAAGGGGTGCCTTTCCTACAATTTGACGTGGGGCCGCCCCCAATTCGGATGGGGGCGGCCCTCCTTGCGGAGAAGACGAACCGCGTCTAGCTGAGGGAGAGGCCCCTCATCTTGGCGTAGCCGAGGACGAAGTCGTCCACCTCGGCGGTCGTGGCACGCAACTCGTGGCCGGCGCCCTCGGGCTTGGTGTCCCGAAGGACGAAACCGTCCGCGACGCCGGGGATGGCCGCCAGGTCGATGCAGGACTCGTGCTCGCCGCCGAGGTTCCCGCCGCAGAAGTTCTGGAACGTGGCCCCCTCGATCGGGACCGTGTAGAGGTTCTGAGCCATGAAGTGAAACTCCTTCGTGCGTCAGATGTTCGGAGAATCGGTCTCCGGGCCGTATTGCCCTGATGACCCGCCCCCGGACGGTCTTGCCGGACATCACCGGGAACGGGACCTTGCCCGACCCGGCAGGCAGAACGGGGGAGCTGCGTTGCCGGGCCGGTGTCTTTGGGTTACGCGCTGGGGCGGCTGTAGACCATCTCGCCGAGGACAGGGGTGTACTCGATCTTGCGGAACACCAGCAGGGGGCCGCAGACAGTGATGGGCTCCCGATCCCGGAAGTGAAGGGCCTTATGGGCCGTCCCACCCGACATGCTGGTGATCTCGAAGAACACGCCATCGAAGCCGACCATGTCGCCGATCTTGATCTGGCCGGGGCTGACCACATGGCCCTGCGTGCCGAGCGGTCCGCGGG
Organism: Streptomyces sp. NPDC059567; assembly: GCF_042735655.1. NCBI lineage: Bacteria > Bacillati > Actinomycetota > Actinomycetes > Kitasatosporales > Streptomycetaceae > Streptomyces > Streptomyces sp. NPDC059567. The sequence continues at coordinate 81,630 of NZ_JBHWBS010000003.1, forward strand.
GCGTCCTCTTCTTTTGCTGAGACATCAGCACGCCTGCTTCGTGGCGTTGTAGAGGGCGTGCTCGTCCTCTGTGGCGTGGGTCCGCGCCCAACGGGCGAACTCGTACGCGTCCCCGGACCGCATAGCGACGGAGACCGTGCCGTACCCGTCGATGACCTCGCCGGTGTCGACCTCCGCCGGGATGCGCATAAGGGCCAGGGCCTCGCGCACCTCGGGGCACCGCGTTGCTCGCGACGATCTGCGCCGTCTCGATGGGGGTTCTGCTGGTCGTCGCCGTCATGGGTGACCCCTAGTCATTCGTCGATGCCGTCGCTTGAGTTCGAGAGGAACGTAGAGCGGCGTCGGACCAACCTCCAAGAAGATTGCGCGAGTTTGCAGCAAGTCGTTTGACGGGCCCGAACACCGGGTCGACTATCGGTGTGTCGCGCAAACTGATGCAAGGCAGCAGACAGGAGAACGACCATGAAGCTACGGTTCCTTGGTAAGAACTCCAACATCGGGGACTGCCCCACGCTCTACGCAACCGACCGGGACACGTACCTCGTGCAGGGGTGGAAGATCTTCGCGAACGACCTGCTCATGCAGCTCGACATCCCTGAGGGACAAACGGCTGTGGAGGTGCCGACGGAGCTGTTCGAACACCTGACGGCGGACGGCTTGCCGGCCGGGGAGATCCGGCGCTTGGAGGACCCGATCATGATCCTCACGCCTGGCGGTACGTTCATCGTCCAGGGGACGGAGGTCACTGACGCGGAGGCCCTGTCCCAGATGGAGATTCCGGACTACGAGACCGTGGTCGAGGTACCCAAGGCCGCGATCACCGCCCTACGGGAGGAACCGCATGGAGCTGATCTCCAGCGCCGAACGCAACCGGCTCTTTGAGAGCTTCGAGAGCGATGCCTTCCACCTGGAGCTGAGGGACGACTACTCCGTCCCAGACGAGGATGGCCCGTACGCGAGCTGGCTCCGCGGTGAGCAGGTGGACAACTCCTACATGGAACCGTGGCTCGCCATGGTGAGGCAGGTGACCGGGGCGGGGAAGACCGTACGTCGAGTGCGCGTCGTAACCGAGCCGCACAGTCCCTACATCCAGTGGGAGTACGCCACCACGCCGGTCAACGTGGAGGCCGGCGAGCAGATCCGCTGGATCTCCAGAGCCGCATTGCCTAGCCATACCCTTCCGGTCGGAGGCAACGACTGGTGGCTCTTCGACGACAAGATCCTTGCCGTGGGCCACTTCGACAAGGACGGCCGAGTCCTGGGGTCGGAACTGATCAGCGACCCGTCGACTGTGGCGCAGTGCGCCTCCATCCGGGACGTTCTCTGGGGCGCTGCCACCCCGCACAGCGAGTACAAGCCCTGACAGACCGGTGAGCAATCAAGCACAAGAGGTACGCGAAGCACTTGGTGCCCGGCTGCGTGCGTTCCGGAAGGACGCCGGATTCACGAGCGGCCGGGCACTGGCCTACGCACTCGGCTGGCCGGAGTCGAAGATCTCTCGGCTTGAGCACGGAAAGCAGAACGCCAGCGAGCAGGACATCAAGGACTGGTGCGACAAGACCGGCCAGCAAGAGCACATCCCAGACCTGATCGCCACCGTTCGACACATCGACGAGCTATGGCTGGACTGGCGGCGACAACTCAAGACAGGAGCAGAGGCCCGACAGAAGAAGGCCCTGCCTGTCTATGACAGGACGAGAGTCTTCCGGATCTGGCAGCCCAACATGATCTGGGGCACGTTCCAGACGGCCGACTATGCCGCGGCCGTGTTCGACCAGGCCGTCAGCTTCTATGAGTTCCCCAACGACTCCGAGGCCGCGGTCGCGAGGAGGTTGGAGCGCCAGCGGTACCTCTACGAGGGGAATCGGGTCTACAACGTCCTGCTCGGCGAGCAAGCCCTGTACTCCAACGTCGGGGGAGGAGAGGTGATGCGGTCCCAACTCGACCGTCTGACGGCGTTGATGGGCCTGGCGCGGGTGAGTCTGGGCATCGTTCCCAAGGCCGCATCCACAAGTGTCTGGCTTGGTCACTCGTTCTCGATGTTCGACAACAGGCTCGTTTTGGTGGAGACGTTCTCTGCCGAGATGTCAGTGACCCAACCTCGGGAAATCGATCTCTACACGAAAGCATTCGCCCTGTTGAAGCAATCCGCCGTGTATGGCGAGACAGCCAGGGCGCTCATAAGGTCTGCCCACGCACACTTTGATCACTCAGAGGGAAAACATGGCTGACAAGCCGAATTGGCGCACGAGTTCCTATACTGGTACGGAAAATTGCGTCGAAGTCGCGGATAACGACCCTGCCGTGGTCCAAGTCCGGGATTCAAAGGCCAAAGGCCGAGGAGGATTGGAACTCCGGCCGGCTGCCTGGGCTGTGTTCGTGGAGTACAGCAAGGGAACCAACCTCACCAAACTCTGAATTCCGTCCCGTCCTGGCTAGGATGAACAGGCGGGCAAAGTCGAAAGTAGGCCGGACGCCCACGGGTGAAGAACCTGGCCTCCGCGAGCCAGCATTGCCGCTTGAGAGTTTGGCCGGTGGCCTGCATCGGGTTGGGAGCAGGGAGACCACACACTTGTGAAATCGGGCAGCACCGCAGCTGCCTCAAGAGCCCGATCAGGTCTCCCTGCTTTGGGGCCCCGACGCGGGGGAGGTGGGTAAAAGCTCAAGACCAGCTATGGGACCGACTCTTGCTCGCCACCGAAAACTGCCAAAGTTCCTCTTTCCAATGTTCCGTCAAGGCTGAGTAGATTCACTACGGGACGAGTGGCAAGCAATATCAACTCCCAAAGCCTCAAAACCCCGTCGAGGAACAATTCTTCTACGACATGGTCTGATGGCACAGGTTCCAGCTATGGGTTCCTTTCTTCCTTCTGGCGAATGATGTCCCGGCCCGTCCACCGCCTCAAGGCCAAGCCGACTTCGTCGGTCCTACGGAGCCTTGACCCTCCGGCCACGCCGGAAGAGCCGCCAATTAAGGAAGAGAAAGGGAAAGATTGGTCAGAGGGTGTTACTCCAGGGGAGGCAGGTTGAGCTGCTTCTCGACACGGGCGATGCGCTTGTGTGCGATGTCATTCAGCCCGAGCACTGCGTCAAAGATACCCTTGTGCTGTTCTTCGGACGTCTCGGCAAGTGCGTCGATCTTCGCTGCTAGTAGCCGCTGGCCTTTTTGAAGGTCTGCAACCTTACTTTCGATGCCTCCGACCTGAGTCTCGATACTTACAAGTCGTCGCTCAATAGGGGACAAGAGGCCGCGCAGTTGATTGAGTTGTTCTTCGGTAAACGTATACTCTATTTATAGCAAATTGCCCGAATTGAATCAACGGGCAAAATGGCGGCCTACTTCGAGCTCCTCGGCCTCGTTGGAGAGCGGTAGAGCGTGGTCCCGGTAGTACGTCTTGGGGCCTTGCGCCGTCGGATGAGGGTTGCTGTGTTGGCCTCGGCCGGGGTGGTGGGCGCGAGAGATACCTCGGCACTGGGCGGCTCGAAGTAGTGGTCGAGGTAGTACTGCTCGACCTCGGCCAGGGCCCGCGGCGGCTCCGTGAGGTTGGGGAGAGCAGGCGTTTTGACCTTGCGTACGTCGTCGTTTGGCAGTCTCACGAATGCTTCTCCCACACGGAGCTGCTGGATGGACTGCACCTGGCGCTCCCACTGCTCGGCAAGGGGGTAGTAGGTGGGATGCGTTCGGTCTTCGGCGGCCTCGTCGGTGACGATGTGCTTGACGGCGTCAGGATCAACAGTCCCGAAGAGTCGTGCTGAGTGCTCGGCATCAGGCCTTCCGGCTTTGAGCACGACCTCCATACCGACGTTTTGCAGGGCGCCCTTGAGTCGGTCTGATGCCTGGCTCCAGTTCTGGTGGGCCATGACGCAGAACAGGTTGTACTTGCGGGTCTCCGAGAGCATGCGGGTCAGGCTCTCCTCGCTCTGGGCCATGAACTGGGAGAACTCGTCCAGCATCAGAAAGTGCGGGGCACGGCCTGGCCCTGCGGCCCGGACGTTGGCGCGGCTGAGTGCCGCTGTCTCCATGCCAACGGTGAGCAGGCACCCGAAGAGCCGGCGGGCGTCGGGTGAGGCAACGGCCAGGTTGACGATCAACGAGGTGCCCGAGTCGATAAGGGCTCGAAAGTCCAGGACGTTGCGCTTGTGTCCAAGGGCGTAGCGCAGGATGGGGGAGAGGGTCAGCAGGTCCGCCCTGTTCAGCGTTGACTCCTTCATCCGCGGAGCATCGCGTCCCCATTGGTCCATGCGTAGTTTGAAGAAGCGGATCACCTGAGGGTCGCGTACTCGTCGAGCCAGCAACTCGTCGCGGAAGGACTTGTCTGTCAGCAGGTCTGAGAGCCGGGTGAGGGGGAGTCCTGCTTCCCGGAGCGCAACGACAGAGTGCTTGAGGATGTTCTCGAAGGTCGGTGCACCGTGTGCGAGCTCCGGCCACGCCCGCCTGGCGGCCTCGGCGACGTGCTCGGCCATGGCGTGGTCATCGTAGGGCTGGGCGAGGAAGTTGAAGGGCAAGAAGCGGTTGTCCACTGCCGCGGCCGGTACGTCCAGGTAGATGAGCCGTGATCGCTGCTCGGCGGTGACGAGCGCGCCGGCCTGGACGAGATGCGCCAGAACCAACTGCGCCAGGTCACCATGAGGATCGATGAGAGTGACAGGCTGGCCGGCCAGGTAGAGCGAGAGGAAGAGCGAAGCGAGGAAGTAGCTCTTGCCCGAGCCGGTTTTGCCGAGCACGTGCATGTGGACGCGGGCATCGCTTAGCGGCAAGTAGAGCGTCCGCGGGATGAACCAGCTTCGGTAGGTGCCAAGTGGGATGCGTGGTTGTGGGTGGGCGAGAAAGAAGGTCATTCAGGTTCCCGCTCCGCCTCCTCTTCATCGTCCATGAGCGCCCACGTGAGGGTGGGCGGGCTCGATGGACCCTCCGGTTGCTGTGACACCCCGGCGGCAGACGTCTCTGGTTCAAGTGCTTCAGACAGAGGAAGGTCGATCAGGCTCACAGGGTTGGTCGCGCCAGCCGGGTACCAACGGAGGCCGAAGAACCACTCGAAGAGATCGGTCGCAACGGGGGAGGCGTCGGTGAAGAGGAAGATGTCGGCAAGTTCCGGCCTGTCGATCTCCGTTAGCTCATCAATCGTCCAAGTGCCCAGCTGATTGCGACGACTCGTCGTGGGGGCGGCAACGGCCACCGTGAGGTTGTCGCTGTCAAAAGCCTCGCGGTAGGGCCCCTCTGCCCAGGCCGCGAGGGAGGCGACCTTGCGACGCCATTGCTTCTGCCCCTCGGTACCGCGGTCGAGCTCCAGGGCGATTGAAACCGGGTCTCCTTCGACGGCGGTGAGCTGGAACCACGCATCCGGGATCACTGCCATGAGAGGTGCTTCCGGTCGGCCAGCCGGTTGCACCCGGATGCTGCTTCGCTTGAGCTGGCGCTCGTTGAGCAGCCGGGGCATGGATACAGGGAACTTGCGGCAGAGTCGTTCTGCGGCAACCAAGACATCAACCGCCGCAAGGGTGTGCTCCATGAAGGGGTTGTCCTCAGCCTTTGCCCGCTCTTCTGAGGGGCGGTAGTAGGTGCTGGCAAGCGCGTCACCGCGACCCGAAACGAAGCGGCGTCCCTTGTCAGCGAGCGTGAAGACGTGGGGAGCCGAACCGACACGTGGCGTCGGCAGCTCCCGAAGCCGGAGCAGGTAACCGGCCTCGACCAATCTGCGGAGACGCCGTTGCACGTAGCGATTTTCGTCGCGAGCCTGCGGGTACAGCAGCCGGCCAACCTGGGCGGCGGTCATGTACTGAAACCGGTTGATGGCCCGCAGGATCTCGTCGTCCGCAGCCCCGATGCGAAGCGGGCCACGGGGGGTGGCACTTGGGACAGTGGGGGATTCCTTCATTGCGTCACTTTGCCAAACGGGCGTGAGAACTCGAACTGAAACGCCGTAAGACTCGCGTAAGAGAAGCGGCTTACTTCCTGGGCGACCTACGCCCAATGGGCGGTGATTTGGCCTTACCGCCAGTTTGCGGTGGGGCTTTCACCTCTTCTCGCCGGGGTGGTGGATCACCGGGTGCTCCCGCCGACATGGGCTGTTGCGAATCTGTTCGTCCACGGCAGACCTGGGAGAGCAGTAGTCGTAGTGAGTTTGCCGCAGGAGGCCTTCTTCTCGCTCCTGGGCTTCATCCTGGTCCACTGCTTGCGGAAGGGGATAGGTCTCTATGTGGTAAGCCTGAGAGCCTGACTTAGCAAATGCGCTCCGGGGAGGAAGGGAAGGGAGTTGGGTTGCGACGCTGCGCCCACCGACCGACCGGTACTCAACAAGAGGGTCCGCAATCAGAGCAGTAAGCACAGCAGACAGATCGGAATCGAGTTGAGCTTTGATTCCTTCGGAATCTTCCGGATGGAAGTAGCGAGGTACCTCGAGCACGGCATCGACAACGGCAACACGCTTGCTGTCGCTAGCTCTACCGTCTCGTTGCGCTTCATAGAGAAGTTCGTTGAGCTGTGAGAGTGCTGACCGGGCTTGTTCGGGATTGAATGGGTGATGGCCCCAACCAAAATCCAGGGATGGGCGATAGCCGGAGTCCTGCATACGGCTGGCTTGTATAAGTGGATCAACATGGCGAAGTGCGAACTTCTTGACGGCCTCAACAGGGTGGCGTTCAAGCGCCTCGGCGACATCGGCCACAAGGTTGTCACGTGCCCAGGTCATCTCAAGCTGGGCATAGAGCGGAGCCACCTCGACGGCGTCATACGGCGTTGTGTGGAACGACACCACAGTCCGAGCGGTCAGAACACCGCGCCGGTTTGATTCAAGTCCTGGAAGGTCCAGTTGATTGGTGTACTGATGGGCCAGGGCAAGCTTAGCCCCGTATTTACGCCCGCCGACGAAGAGTTTAACGAAATCACTCGTGACGAAATTCTGGAACTCGTCGACGATGAGCGTATAACTGTCCCTATGATCCCTTCGGGCGGTCATCAAAGGTTGATGCGTAGACCAAAGAGAAAAGTGCGACACCGGCGAGGCTTGCGGCCTCGCCGATCACGTCGGCAGCAACGGGGAGCTTTATAAGCAAGCTTCTGCGCTGCCGGATGAGTCGGCCAAAATCAAGGGGTGGGCCAGGGTTGCACAGCAGACGTCGGAGCAGGTCGTCAGAGAGAAGCCTGGTCACGCGGTTAAGAAACGGTTCGGTCTGAAATGCGTGGTCGCGAGGCGACAGGGAGGGAAGGCCATGCGTCCAGAACGCGCGCGCTTCCGCATCCTGCACGTTGGCTAGTGCCTTGCTTACGGCTTGAGGACTACGGAACCAGTCGGGAACGTCGGCCAGGGTGCAACCTGGGTTGTAGGTGAGAGTGGTTGTAGCGAAGCGAAGCATCTTCTCGACGTATTGGCCGGACTCGATCTCAGGCCAGATCCGGCGGAAAACACGAAGCACGCGGCCGCGGGTTCGCGCGCGTGCAGTTTCGTCACTGGGGTCTGTGCAGTGAAAGATGTTCAGGCGAAACGGAAAGTGTCTCGCATCGCTCAGGTCGAGAAGGTAGGTATCCCTGAGCCGGCTCTCCGGCATCCGGGCAATGATGTTGTCGACCAGCTCGCCATGCGGGTCCAGGACGATGACACTGTCGTGCTGTGCCATGCGCTGGTACACAAGTTGTTCCAGCAGGGACGACTTTCCGGCACCCTGGGTGCCAAGCAGATAGGTGCCCGAGCACAGTTCCTCGGCTGTGACGGTCACGGGCTGCCCGGTTGAGATATCCCGCCCTAGGACGATCGTGGCGGAAGTAGTCTCAGCCAACTCTCGTTCCCAGGCTTCGCGTTGGGCCTGCTCCTGGGCGTACGCCTCGGCGCGGTCTTGCTCGTCCTGCCAGAGCCGCAGCCACTCATTGCTCATCCGAGGATTCCGCCTTGATCTGCTCCACCATCCAGCCGCTGGGGTAGTAGATCTCGTCACACACCCAACAACGCACACGCGCGTACTCGACGCGCTCGCCCGTCTCGTCGTCAAGCCCCATGACACTCCATCGTCCCCACTCGGGGACGGCGCCGTGCTTGGTGATCTTGACGCTACGGTCATCCCTGGCGAAGCTCCGACCGCAGCCAATGGCACAGGGAATCTGATCTGTCATGACCAGCCCCTCTCGTCGGAGGCTCTCGTTCGACCATGACACGAACGTACCGGCGAGGCGAGTTGGGAAGAGACTCGCGTAGACGAAGCGAGTCGTTCTCTTGAGATCACGAGTATCTCATCGGGTTTCGAGCCCTGCTTCGAGCCTTTCGGATCCTTCTATCTCGCTTTTCATCCTTATTCGACCAAAGCTTGTCAGCTTCATGCGATCGCCGGATGAATTCCTTCTGTTTCATGCGCTTTCGCCCATTCCCGCGAGTCACCCTCTCTTTTCTCAGCGCATTGTGCGCCTCTTGGAATGGGGTGAGTTCCTCGGGGAATAGTTTACTCTTTATGAGCTTGAAGTAGTTTTCACTTTTTTCCATACGGCAATCAGAATTAAATATCAAATCGATCAAGAATGTCAAGGGGGGAAATAGGTACCGAGCCTACCGGGACCGTCCGCCAGGTCACACGCAGTTCACCACCCGTGCGGCGCAACCGCAGGTGCGCTTTACGTCCTGGGAGGTAACCATTTTGATGTCCGCACACTCGCCACCCGTACGGAAGGTGCGTTCAATGTATCCGTCAGAGCGGCTTGACCTGGCAGCTGTGACCCTTTTGAGTGACCTTCCAGCGTGGCGACTGCGTGCCGTTGAGCGGATCCGTCTTTCAAGTGCTCTGTGGTCGGAACGGGACAGGGAAATCCACGTCCGGCCGCTTATGTCTGCCTTGGCTGAGCGTAAGGTTCTCAAAGGGCGTACAAAGCAGGTGAGAGCCCTTAAGTCTACGCTCAAGGCCCCTCCTGCATGGAACGTGTCCGGAGAAGGCGATAGCGCCACATTGATCTTGCCCATCACTGACATGCCGAGAATCCCGCTACTTGATCTGCATATCACCGTAGCGGGCCAGGATGTTTATCGAATTCCTCTGGATGAGAGTGCACGCATTCAAGCCAAGTATCTCAGTTATCTGGCACGTTGCGCCAAGCTAACCAACCGCATGCATCAACTGAGCCCCAGCCTTATCGATCTCTTGACCGCTATCTTCTATTTCCCATCCGACCCCTTTGAGGAAATCGCTAAGGACCGCGACCGCGCTGATGCCCAGTACGATTACCTGATGGAAAGGCGAGAGGACTTTCCTTTTGAGGGTATGGATGATGCCTACCCTCAATGGAAACTGATTGCTGACAAGATTAGCGCCCTCGCTACTCGCTACGTGCTACCGGATTACGTCAGTAGCTCAGAGCACCCATTGATCGCTCTTCCCTACTTCTGTCGAGAGCTCAAGATTCGGTCAGAAAAGCGATACGGTGCTCTCAAGCTAGAGGTCGTCACGGGCTTGCTGGATGAGCTCTATTCCCTTCTAGAGAAGGCAAGTGATCCGCCGGCAGGCGCCTCACGTGAGGAGGAAGGTGCGCTTGATAGATTCGCATCAACGTACTTCGGCTATGGCCTTCGATGGATGGCCTTCGCGAGGTGTACCGTTCCTCTGAACGAGCCCTTTACGATTACTGTGAGACAGAAGCGCGCTGTCTACTTCTCCAAAACGCGCGATGTACGTCCCCCTATCAAAAGTTTCCTAGACAAGACCGCCTGGACGACCATTTCTTTCGCGGATGCGGAAACAAATCATGTCAGTATCCGGGTGTCCGATCCGGCTGTTCGTTTGTTGACTAATCCAGAAGTGGAGGACGAGAAAGGTGTCTCTCTTGCAGGGGAGCGTATTGATGAGGAGGCGAAGACCTTTGAGCTCTACTTGAGACAGAGTTCAACCAGGGGTCGGAAAGAGCGGATCCTGATTGGGACACACCTGCGGTTGACCAGGCTGCATTCGAGCATGCTTTGGCTTGCAATCTTGATTACAGGTTTTGGTCTAGGGTTGCTGGCTTGGCGCGGAGTCGTTGAATTTAGAACTCCGAGCACTTCGGGAAGAACTCATGGACTCTCGGCAAAGGATGCTGCCGTTATCCTGGTTCCAGCGACATTCGCGGCATCTCTCCTGCTTTCCCGTGATTCATCGACGCTAAGCGCTAGGATCAAGCAAGCTCGGCAGGCTGTGCTTACTGTGGAACTGTTTCTTCTCCTAGCAATGGCGTTCTTCTTGTTTCTGCTTCACTACATCAGGCCTGAGTGAATCTAGATACCTGACTCCGCAGGGGGACCGGCGGGTTCATTCATGGGTTTCCATAGTGCGCAGAGACCCGGCGTTTCTTGGGAGAAATATCTAGAGGTACTTTACGTACGTCTATTGCCAACCCGAAGGCTTCCTCAATGGCGTTTGACCGCGACTGAGTAGATCTCCTGCGCCGTCTTGGTCGTGCCGTCTCTGCCCTGGTACTCCCGGTCGTGGAGGTAGCCCACGACCTCGATCTCGTTGCCCTTGACCAACTCACCAGCCTCCATGCGCTTCTTGAGCGCGGCTGCGCGATCGTTGAAGGCCAGGACGTCGTGCCACTTGGTCGTGCCGTCGTCGAGGTGGACGGCCAGGGGGAACTTGGCGACGAGCTTGCCTGTGGCGGTTTCGCGAACGGTCGGGGTGCGTCCGAGCCGGCCAACGAGCTTGACTCGCTGGCGGTCAGCCTCCACCGCGGTCTCGGGCTTCGTTGTCTGATCCCCGGCGCTGCTCTCGGCACTCTCCTGCGAGGGCACCGCCGATCCCTGTGGTTGGGCCGGCTGCGTGTGGTCATTGCGTGAGGAGTCCAGTGCAGCACTGACAACCTCGGTCATGGGGCGAACATCCGGGAAGGCGCCGGGCGTGCGGACGGGCTTCTCAGGAGGCTTGGGTGCCTTGGCTTCAGCGTAGGGTTCGGGCTCCGCGGCCGGCGTCTCAACAGCCTCGCGGCTTGTGACAACCTGCTTCGGGCTCTCGACCGGAACGTCGGTGGAGCCGTCCTGGCCTGCTTCCACCTGGTAGCCGAAGGTCATGCCGCCGTCGGGATGCAGGGCTACTACGGAGTGCTCAAGCTCAGAGTCCTTCCGAAGGACGATGTCCTCGTCCTCGACTCTGGGGAGCACGCCACCGAACAGCTCGATTCGAGCGCCCTTGGTAGTGATGCGGGAGACGCCGCTCTCAGGGAAGGCGTCCAGGCTGAGAAAGGTGCTGTCGCTTGTGACCTGGAAGTGCTGGCCATCGCCGTAGGCGGGATCGGTCACCTCTTGAGCCTTGGTGCCGAGCGCTTTCGCGACCGCCGCTTCGTCAAATGCCTGTCGTCCTCGTTCTTTCATATGAGGACGGATTATAAGCGGCAGGGACAACAAGAGATGTAAGCCAGGTTACAAACTGCGGCGGCCCTTGAGATATAGAACTGCCTTGCGTAACAGAGACGCAGTGGGCTTCTTCTCGGGTTTGTGGTCATTGAGAGGCCGGCCTTCACCGCCGACGCTATAGAAGAGAACCAATGATTCCTCGGTATGAGTCGGTGAGGTGAGGTCCTTACCTATTTCGGTCTCCGGGGAGTTGTCGCCGGATGGGTGTTGAGTTTCAGCATTGGGCATACAATTTACATATAGCACTACTGCGCTATTCTTGTCAATCGGCAACCCGTATCGGCGTGGAATGGTGCCTGGTGGCTCATCGTGAGACTCAATTGAGCAATGACTTGGTGGCAACCCTCTACCTGGGAGCGGTGGCAGAAGCTAACAGCCTTGGCGGCTGCATTGGCTGGAGCCGCCTACCTCCTTCAGATCCTGGCTGGCTACCAAGATTGGCCCAAGTGGCTCCTAGTGGTTATCGCGCTGCTTGGAGCTTTGGCGGCGGGCCTTGCGGTGTATATCCCATTGCGCGAGCAGCGATATCAAGAGCGCGAGAATGGGCGGCTACGAGATACCATGGAAGAACGAGTCCGTGAGGGGGTGCATCAGAGCCTTGGTGACGTTGTATTGCCAATGGCTCGCTACGTGCACTTGCTCAGTGGATACTCGCCCGCCGTGCGAACGGCCCGTGAAGAAGTGCTCAAGGTTAAGGCAGTAAACGCGGCAAAGGAGGGGGCTTATGAGATTCGAGACGTGCGGGCTTCCTTCTACGACTTCAAGGCGCTCCTGTTGACGTGCGAAGACAACCACTCGGCGGGTTCGACGCCTCCGGAGGATCTCACCTCCAGGACAGATCACGGAAAGCACATCATTCAGGCGGCCAAGCAGGGACGCGAAGTACTGGAGCAAGACGTAAGCAAGAGCACGGTTTCATGGCCCCAGGTACGCAGCTTCGAGACCATCGCAGTGCATCCAGTTCACGTCGGCAGCGAACTGTTCGGGGTGTTGGCGTTGGACGCTCCAAGCCCTGGCGCGCTCAACGAACGGCACATGCGACTGCTGTCGCTGCTGGGCAAGATGCTGAGTGCAGGCATTGCGCTGTGTCGTGATGGTTCGGCCGCGTCCTCTTCGACCCCATGAACGGATGTACCAGGGGGCCTCGTGGCCCAAATACCCACCGGCCGGTGTACTACACGCGCAGCGCCCACTGGGGTATGCCCGGGATGACCAAGCGAGCCGATTAGTGGCCATGCCGCCACGAACCCTGAGACCTTGATCGACAATCTGGTCTGTCGCAAGACTATGGTTGTTCCCAGCCCGTACCAGAATGGAGTGTGCGGGATAGGCCCTGGTGCCCCCGCTCTGCGGGGACGCAGTACGACCGGGGCCGCCCTGCCCCGGGTGGCCCGTGTGGTCATCCGGGGCGTACCGCCTGAGCGGGCATGTAGATCTGTGAGGCCAGCGCTTCGGGCTCTACCTCGATCAGCGGCCCATCGCCCGGCTAGCACTCACTCTGAACCGGAAAAGATCTCGGACACCGGCAAGTAGCAGTGCCCCGTCTGGCTGGCATGGCCCTTCTTGCGGTCCAGCAGGTCGTCCAGTCTGATGCGCTGGTCGAGGACGGCCATGAAGTCGCTGCCGTCCATCGTGATGAAGGGCGTGCTGTAGCTGTAGACCGCCAGGGCATCCGAGCTGTAGCCGCTCATGCTGACGTAAAGCCCGAGAGTGTTCTTACCCTTGCGCTCGATGTTGGCCTTGAACACGTCGAGCTCTCGGCGTCCGATGGCCTCCTTCCACCACTTCGCTTCGAGTACGTAGTGGTCCGTGTTGAAGGAGAAGGCGCCGTCGACCTGCTCGTGGTCAAGGCTGTAGGACGCCCGCGGCTCTAGGTCGTACAGCGCAAACAGCTCGTTGATGAAGCCCTCGAATGCGGTGCCTCGCTTGTGTGGGTCGCCGGCCGAGTGCATCACGAGGAAGCGCTGCTTCAACTCCTCATGGGCTTGGGCGAACGCCCGCCCGTCCTGAGCTTTCTTGGCGGCTTCGGTGATGACGACGGCATGAGCCTCGTGCTCCTGGATGACCTCCTGATGCTTGGTCGTCCAGCGACACAACTCCGCCACAGCTGCTACGGCCTTCGCGGTCATGTCGTCAGCGTCGACCTGATTCTTCAGGTTCGGGAAGCTCTCCATGGCGGAGATGTCGAGCATCAGGGCGATGGTCAGATCGAGATAGCGAGCCTCGTTGGCTCGCAAGAGGTTGACCACCTGGCCGGACACTTCACGCTTGGTGGCCCCGAAGTCGACTCGTACCAACAGCTCGCTGTGGTCCTGCAACATGCCTCGGAGGTAGAGCTCAAACGGCTTCTTGTTCCAGAAGATCAGCGTCAGGGCCTCAACGAGAGCCAGGTACGCGCTTGGGTTGATCGTCTTCTTACGAGCACCGGTCTGCATCTGTCCCCCTCCTGCTGGCCACCACTTACGGTCACCGACCAGTAACGGTAGCGCGAGGCAGGCTGATGATCTGCACCTAAGACAGATTCGGGCCGCCAGTCCGCGATGCCGCTAGACGGCGTGCAAATCAACTAGGCGGGCGCAACCCGCCGATCGATCAAGTAGCCGACTCGCGGGCACGCCGGGCTTCCTTGAAGCTCAGGTGCCCTCGTGGGGCACACCAGTACCGCGCCGTGGCGTGTCACCGATTTGTCACGCACCCCGGCTCACGCTCCCGGATACAGGGCCCTGACCTGGATGTTTGCCCGACTGTGTGGACTGGACGGACGGACAGGACTGGGCGTCGGCTTCTGGGGGTCAAGGGGTCGCAGGTTCAAATCCTGTCGTCCCGACTTTTTTGAAGTCGCAGATCAAGGGGCCGTTTCAGAGCAATCTGAAACGGCCCCTTGATCGTTTTTGGCATGCTCTCCGGTGAGGCCGCGGCTCCGGGCGGCCGAAGGTGATGGGGGTGGGAGTTCGGTGGAGTGGGAGCTGGGGGCTGCCGGCCTCGTGGTGGGGATGCTGATCGCCGTGGTGACAGCGCCGGTGGGCGTGTCCGGGGCGGTGTTCCTGCTTCCGGTGCAGCTGAGCGTGTTCGCCGTGCCCAATCCGGCCGTCACGCCGACGAATCTGCTCTACAACATCGTGGCCGGGCCCGGCGCCCTTCTGCGCTACCGCCGCGACGGCGCGCTGCGAGGGCCGCTGATACGCCTGTTGGTGCTGGGCACCCTTCCCGGTGTTGTCGTCGGCGCGGTCGTACGCGTCTTCGTCCTGCCCGGTCCGCACGTCTTCCGGCTGCTGGTCGCCGCCCTGATGCTGCCCCTGGGCCTCTGGCTCGTCTTCCGCGCCATCCGCCCCGGGGTTCCCCGAGCGGGGCGACGCAGTCCCACACCGCGGACGATCACCGGTATGGCGCTCGCCGTCGGGGTGGTGGGAGGGGTCTACGGCATCGGGGGAGGCTCGATCCTGGGCCCCGTTCTCGTCGGCCGCGGGCTCCCGGTCGCCAAGGTCGCCCCCGCCGCACTCGCCTCCACCTTCGCCACCTCCCTCGTCGGCGCCTCCACCTTCGCCCTCCTCTCCCTGACCCGGATCGGCAGCATCGCCCCCGACTGGTTCCTCGGCTTGGCCTGCGGCCTCGGCGGCCTCGTCGGCGGATACATCGGTGCCCGCCTCCAGCCCCGCCTTCCCGAGACCTTGCTCCGTCTTCTCCTCGGCGCACTGGCCACCGCGCTCGGTGCGCTGTACGCGATGGAGACCATCGCGGCCCTTGGCGGTCCTTAGCGCGGAGCGCACGCCGTCAGCGGCATCCCGATCGCATCCACCGTCGGTTTCCTGCGGCCTCACCCGCCGGGCGTGCTCGTCTCCCTTGCGTCATTCCGCCAGGTCATCGGGGCTCAACCCGGCCGGCCGGGTGTGTCGGCGGCCGCGGTCAGCCAGGAGCCGATGCCCGGGAGCGCGTCCGGGCCGCTGTCGCCCTCCACCGACGTGACGAGATCGGCGATGGTCGTCCCCGCGAGCGAGGCCCTCCACGCGGCTTCCGCGGCCCCCATCGCCCGGGCGATGGGGCAGGGCTTCGTGCACTTCTCCGGTGGGGTCGCCAGAGGACCCCGTTGGCGGATCTCGGTGCAGACGAAGGCCGGTTCGGGCCCGTCGACGGCCTGCACGACGTCGAGCAGGGTGATCTCGGCGGCCTGCCTGGTCAGCACGTATCCGCCGGTCTTGCCCTGGACCGAGCGCACCAGCCCCGCCCGCGACAGTGCCTGCATCTGCTTCGCGAGGTAACTCGGCGACACGTCGTGCAGCTCCGCCAGTCGGGCTGCCGGCACCGGTCGGCTCGCTGCCGTCAGGGCCACACAGCAGTGGAGCGCCCACTCCACGCCGCCGGACAGTTTCATGTCGCCTCCCCATTTGACTCGGATACAGACTATCCGAGTATCATCTCGGACATCGGGTATCCGAGTTTGCATCCCGGGGCCGTGACCGGCCCACGAAGGAAGGCACACCATGAAGATCACCGTCCTCGGCGGCACCGGCCTCATCGGCTCCCAGGTCGTCGCCCTGCTCCAGAAGGCCGGCCACGACGTGGTCCCCGCATCCCCGTCCTCGGGGGTCGACCTGCTCACCGGCGCAGGCCTGGACGAGGCCCTCGCCGGCGCCCACACGGTCGTCAACGTGACCAACTCCCCGACCTTCGACGACCAGTCCGCCGCCTTCTTCCGCACCACCGTCGGCACCCTGCTCCGTGCGGGCGAGCGGGCAGGAGTGCGCCACCAGGTCGCCCTCTCGATCGTCGGCGTGGACCAGGTCCCCGACCTGGACTACTACCGCGCGAAGGTGCTCCAGGAGGACCTGCTCCGCGACGGTCCCACCCCCTACTCGATCGTCCGCGCCACCCAGTTCTTCGAGTTCATGGACGCCGTGATCTCCTGGACTTCCGCCGACGGCGTCGTCCGCCTCCCCGCCACTCCACTGCAGCCGATCGCGTCCGCGGACGTGGCCGCCGCCCTCGCCGACGTCGCCACGGCGGCGCCGCTCGACGGGACACTCGAGGTCGCCGGCCCCGACGTCCTCACGCTGGACGAGATCGGTCGGATCACCCTGGCCGCACGCGGTGACGACAGCAGCGTCGTCACCGACGACCAGGCGGGCATGTTCGCCGCCGTCCGCGGCGACGTCCTCACCGCCGGATCCGGTGCACGCCTGGCCCCCACCCACTACCGCGACTGGCTGGGCACCACCCTCGCCGGCTGATCGGGACCGGCACGTGGCCCGAGGCGGAACGTCGGCAGGCCGACACCGTCCGCCGTGCCTGCGGCGTCGCCCGCCCGGCCGGCCGCTGGTGGCCGCGGTGCGGACGAGGCGGCATCATCGGGGATGACGCGACCCTCGTCCGTCGATGCCGACCTCTCGCCGCTCGGGCCGAGCCCGGAGGCGGAACGAAGGAGTGCTGCACCATGCGCATCCTCATGGTGGGGGCGGGAGGCGTGGGTACGGCGATCACCAGGATCGCGGCCCGCCGTTCCTTCTTCGAGCACATGGTCGTCGCCGACTACGACCCGGCGCGGGCGGAGTCGGCAGTCGCCGCCCTCGGGGCGGACGAGCGCCGTTTCACACCGGCCCGGCTCGACGCCTCGGACACGGCCGCGGTGCGGGCCGCCCTCGTCGAGCACCGCTGCGACGTCCTGCTCAACGCCACCGACCCACGGTTCGTCATGCCCCTCTTCGAGGGCGCGCTCGCCGAGCGCGCCCACTACCTCGACATGGCCATGTCCCTGTCCCGGCCGCACCCCTCGCGCCCGTACGAGGAGTGCGGTGTGAAGCTGGGGGACGAGCAGTTCGCCCGTACGGACGAATGGGAGGCCGTGGACCGACTCGCTCTCGTGGGCATGGGCGTGGAGCCGGGCCTCTCGGACGTCTTCGCCCGCTACGCCTCCGACACGCTCTTCGACGAGATCGAGGAGATCGGCATCCGCGACGGCGCCGACCTGGTCGTCGACGGATACGACTTCGCCCCCTCCTTCAGCATCTGGACGACGATCGAGGAGTGCCTGAACCCGCCCGTCGTCTACGAGGAGGGGCGCGGCTGGTTCACCACCGCGCCCTTCAGCGAGCCGGAGGTCTTCGACTTCCCGGAGGGCATCGGGCCGGTCGAGTGCGTGAACGTCGAGCACGAAGAGGTGCTGCTGGTCCCACGGTGGCTGAAAGCCCGACGGGTCACCTTCAAGTACGGACTCGGCGACGAGTTCATCGGCGTCCTGCGCACCCTCCACAAACTCGGGCTCGACCGCACGGATCCGGTGAGCGTGGAGGGTGCCACGGGCAGGGTCGCGGTCTCGCCGAGGAACGTCGTCGCCGCCTGTCTGCCCGACCCGGCGACCCTCGGCGACCGGATGCACGGCAAGACGTGCGCGGGCACATGGGTGAAGGGAACCAAGGACGGACGGCCCCGGGAGGTCTACCTCTACCACGTGGTCGACAACCAATGGTCGATGCGCGAGTACGGCTCCCAGGCCGTCGTATGGCAGACCGCGATCAACCCCGTGGCCGCCCTCGAACTCGTCGCGACCGGGGCCTGGCAGGGCCGTGGCGTACTCGGCCCCGAGGCGATGCCGCCGCAGCCCTTCCTCGATCTGCTCACGGAGTACCAGGCGCCATGGGCCATGCGCGAGCAGTGACCCCGACGGCTGCCTGCACATGCACGTCGGGTCGAGCCTCCCTACGATGAAGTCGTAGGTCTCGCTGTTCTGTCTGGCTCGTCGGGAGCGAGGGAACATGACCGCCGAGGATGCCGCGCCCGCCGGGCGACAAGTGGGTCTGAAAGCCAACGCGATCGGCTTCGTCGACGCGCTCGTCATCGGGCTCAACTCCACCTCCCCCGCGTACTCGCTCGCGGCCGTCATCGGCCCGATCGTCGCCCTGGTCGGCATCTACGCGCCGGGCGTGATGTTCGCGTCCTTCGTGCCGATGCTGCTGATCGCATCGGCGTTCTACTACCTGAACAAGGTCGACCAGGACTGCGGTACGACCTTCTCCTGGGTCACGCGCGCCATGGGCCCCTGGGCCGGCTGGCTCGGCGGCTGGGCCATCGCGATGACCGGAGTCCTGGTCGTCGGCTCGCTCGCCGACGTGGCCGTGAGCTTCGCCCTGCTCGCCTTCGGCCTCGACAGCTGGGTGGACAACACCTTCGTACGCCAACTCCTCACCGTACTGCTCATCCTGGTGATGACGGCCGTGTGCGTCATCGGCACCGAGCTGTCGGCCAAGGTGCAGAACGTCCTCATCCTGGCGCAGGTCGCCTGTCTGCTGATCTTCGTGGGCGTGGCGTTCTATGCCGTCTACGCCGGCACCAGCAAGTACCCGTCGGTCGAACCCGCCTTCAGCTGGCTCAACCCGTTCGGGGCCGGTGGCGCGGCGCTGACCGGTGGGCTGCTCCTGGGCGTCTTCATCTACTGGGGCTGGGAATCGGCGGTCAACCTCACCGAAGAGGTCGAGGACTCCGCGACCGCCCCCGGCAAGGCGGGGCTCTGGTCGACCGTCATCCTGCTCGTGACCTACGTGTCCGTGGGATTCGCTGTCGTGGCCTATGCCGGTCCGGTGTTCCTGGCCGAGAACGCCGGGGAAGAGGAGTTCATCTTCGCCCAGCTCGCCGGTGACGTCCTGGGCGGCTGGGACTGGATTCTGCTGCTCGCCGTCTCCACCTCCGCGATCGCCTCCACCCAGACCACCATCATCCCGGCGTCGCGCACCGCGCTGTCGATGGCACGCCGCCGGGCGCTGCCCGCGCACTACAGCCACATCAGCCCGCGCTTCCGCACCCCCGACGTGAGTACGTGGTGGGTCGCCGGCATCGCCATCGCCTGGTACCTCGTGGCGAACCAGATCAGCGAGAACGCCCTCTTCGACTCGCTCACCGCGCTCTCGCTGCTGATCGCCTTCTACTACGCGCTCACGGGCCTGGCCTGCGCGGTCTACTACCGCCGCCATCTCTTCGAGAGCGTCCACAACTTCCTGCTGATCGGGCTGGGCCCCCTGGTCGGTGCCGGGCTGCTGGCCTGGCTCCTGGTGAGGTCCGTGGCCGACATGTCGGATCCGGCGAACTCCTACAGCGGCACCTCGTGGTTCGGACTCGGCCCGCCGCTCGTCATCGGCATCGGCATCGCCGTCACCGGTGTGGTCATCATGCTCGTATGGCGCCTGCGTGCCCCCGCGTACTGGCGGGAGCGCCCGAGCGTGGCCGACCCCGACCTCGTCCACGGTCGCGGTCGCGGCAAGGAGTCCTGAGATGTCGGTCGTTCTCGGCTACGACGAATCCCCCGGCGCCGCCCGCGCGTTGCGCATCGCGGTCGAGGTGGCCGCCGCCTTCGACGAGCGTCTCGTCCTGGTCTACGGTGCCGCGGCCCCCGGCCCCACGGGCGAGGAGTACGCGTCGCACCACGAGGCCATCCGCCAGGCCGGCCGCACCGGACTGGAGCACGCGGTCACCGAGGCCGACCGGGCCGGAGTCCCGACCGTCGTCGAGGTGATCGACGACAAGCCCGCCCAGGCCCTGATCGACGCGGCCCGCCGCCACGCGGCCCGCGTCATCGTGGTCGGCAGCTGGGGCGAGAGCCCGATGCGCGGCGCACTCCTCGGCTCGACCCCCCACAAGCTCCTCCACATGTCCACGGTCCCGGTCCTCTGCGTCCCTCCCGAGGAGTGAGCGCTCCGGATCGCAAGGGGGGCACGTGTGCTCTCGGCCAAGCGGTCCGGATGTCGTCCTTCGGCCCCGTAAACACCCCGCCGAGCAAGATCACTGCTTTGAGGTAATACCCAAGGCCTCATGGGGCGAGCCGGGCGTACCGGGCGTTACTGTTCCCCGGGATCTGGACGGATTCCCAGAGGTTCGTCCCCCTTTCTTCCTCGTCGTGGTCGGCGCGTGTCCGCCGATCGCCACCCTTGCCAAGGAGAGCTCGCCCGATGACCGTTGAGACCAGGGCGGATGCGCGACCGGAGCCGACTCGGCAGTCCCTCAGCACCACGGCTGCCCGTAACCTCGCCACCACCACCAAGTCCGCCCCGCAGATGCAGGAGATCACCTCCCGCTGGCTGCTGCGGATGCTCCCCTGGGTCGAGACCAAGGGCGGCGCCTATCGAGTGAACCGGCGGCTGAGCTACACGGTCGGCGACGGGCGCATCGACTTCGTCCAGGACGGTGCCGACGTCCGGGTGATCCCCCGGGAGCTCGGCGAACTGGCCATGCTGCGCGGGTTCGACGACCTGGCGGTCCTCACCGCGCTCGCCGACCGGTGTGCCCAGCGCGACTTCCGCGCCGGCGAGGTGCTGGTCGAGCGCGGTACCCCCGCCGAACAGATCCATCTGATCGCCCACGGACGCATCAATCAGGTCTCCGCCGGCAAGTACGGCGACGAGGTCGCCGTCGCCGTCCTCGCCGACGGCGACCGGTTCGGTGACCACACCCTCCTGGACGGCCAGGGCACGTGGGACTTCACCGCCACCGCCGAGACCGCCGGCACCTTGCTCACCCTGACCCGCGCCGACTTCGACGCCGTGATGTCCACGGCGCCGAGCCTGCACGCCCACATCCAGCAGTTCAGCTCGCTGCCCCACCAGCGGCAGAACCGCCACGGCGAGGCCGAGATCGCGATGTCCGCCGGCCACGTCGGCGAGGTCGCGCTGCCCGGTGCCTTCGTCGACTACGAACTCAAGCCGCGGGAGTACGAACTCTCCGTCGCCCAGACGGTCCTGAAGGTCCACACGCGGGTCGCCGACCTCTACAACGGGCCGATGAACCAGACCGAGGAGCAGCTCAGGCTCACCATCGAGGCGCTCCGCGAGCGCCAGGAGCACGAGCTGATCAACAACCGGGAGTTCGGTCTGCTCCACAACGCCGACTTCAAGCAGCGGATCCAGCCCCACTCCGGCCCACCCACCCCGGACGACCTCGACGAGTTGCTCTGCCGCCGCCGCGGCACCAAGCTCTTCCTCGCCCACCCCCGGACCATCGCGGCGATCGGGCGCGAGCTCAACGCCCGCGGGATCTACCCGGACAACGTCGACCTCGGCGGGCAGCAGGTCCTGGCCTGGCGCGGGGTACCGATCCTGCCCTGCAACAAGATCCCCATCAGCCGCGAGAACACCAGCTCGATCCTCGCCATGCGAACCGGTGAGGACAACCAGGGCGTCATCGGCCTGCGCCAGACCGGGCTTCCGGAGGAGTACGAGCCGGGCCTGTCGGTGCGCTTCATGGGCATCGACGAGCGGTCGATCATCTCCTACCTGGTCACCACCTACTACTCCGCCGCCATCCTCGTGCCCAACGCGCTCGGCGTGCTGGAGAACGTGCAGATCGCCCGCAGGCACGACTAGAGCACCCGTCCGAGGGCCGCGACGGCCCGGACCGGGAACCGGGGCAGGGCGAGCAGCCCGTGCTCCGGGCACCCCCACCCACCTCACCAAGGAGCTACGGATGCCCGATCCGGGGCTTTCCCCTCTGCAGTCGAGCCTGCCTGCCGCCGCGACCGGCTTCGGGGCCCACGTCATCGAACACGCCCACACCCTGGCCACCGGTCTCGGACCCGTCGTCGAGGCCGCGGCCGTCATCGAAGCCGCCGTGGAAGCCGAGACCGCCGCGGACGCCGTCACCCCACTCGCATCGCCCACCCCCGAGCTGGACCGGATCCTGCGCGGCCCCACCGGTCTGGGCACCTCGAGCCTGTACCTGGGGCGGCGCGAGGAGCCTTCGGCCCCGCCGGCGCCCGAGGCTCCGGTGGCAGGCATGCCGATCCCCGGCCTGTACCACCACCCCATCCCGGAGCCCGACGCGGTGCGCGTGGAGGAGGTCAGCCGCAGGATCAAGGCCTGGGCGCTGGACGAGGTCGACCTGTACCCCGAGGACTGGGAAGGCGAGTTCGACGGCTTCTCCGTCGGCCGCTACATGGTCGCCTGCCATCCCGACGCCCCGACCGTCGAGCACCTGATGATCGCCACCCGGCTGATGGTCGCCGAGAACGCGGTCGACGACTGCTACTGCGAGGACCACGGCGGCTCGCCCATCGGCCTCGGCGGGCGCCTGCTGCTCGCGCACACGGCCCTCGACCCCTTGCACACGACGAAGGAGTACCAGCCGCAGTGGGAGGAGTCGCTCCACGCGGACGCCCCTCGGCGCGCCTACCGCTCCGCCATGGAGTACTTCGTCCAGCACTCCACCCCCTCCCAGGCGGACCGGTTCCGGCACGACATGGCCCGGCTGCACATGGGATATCTCGCCGAAGGCGCCTGGGCCCAGACGGACCACGTGCCCGAGGTGTGGGAGTACCTGGCGATGCGGCAGTTCAACAACTTCCGTCCCTGCCCCACCATCACGGACACCGTCGGCGGCTACGAACTGCCCGCGGACCTCCACGCGCAGCCGGCCATGCAGCGCGTCCTCGCGCTCGCCGGCAACGCCACCACCATCGTCAACGACCTGTACTCGTACACCAAGGAACTCGCCAGCCCCGGCCGGCATCTGAACCTGCCCGTGGTGCTCGCCGAACGCGAGGAGCTCTCCGAGCGGGAGGCGTACCTGAAGGCGGTCGAGGTCCACAACGACCTCATGCACGACTTCGAAGCCGAAGCCGCCGCCCTGGCCGCCGCCTGCCCCGTCCCTAGCGTGCTGCGCTTCCTGCGCGGAGTCGCCGTGTGGGTCGACGGCAACCACTACTGGCACCAGACCAATACCTATCGATACAGCCTGCCCGATTTCTGGTAAGAACGGAATCATCTGTGACCAGCACCGACTTCACCACCGTCAACGGCACCTCCGCCTTCGTCCCGGGACCGGCGACGCCCTATCAGGGCGACATCGCCCGTTACTGGAACAACGAGGCGAGGCCGGTGAACCTGCGCCTCGGCGATGTGGACGGTCTTTACCACCACCACTACGGCATCGGCGACGTCGACCACACCGCCCTCGGGGACGTCGAGGACAGCGAGTACGAGAAGAAGCTGATCGCCGAGCTCCACCGCCTGGAGTCGGCGCAGGCCGAGGTCCTCCTGGACCACCTCGGCGCCATCGGGAGCGACGACACGCTCGTCGACGCCGGCTGTGGCCGGGGCGGCTCGATGGTCATGGCGCATCAGCGATTCGGGTGCAAGGTCGAGGGCGTCACGCTGTCGGCCAAGCAGGCCGAGTTCGCCAACCGGCGCGCCGAGGAGCTGGGCATCAAGGACCATGTGAACGCCCGCGTGTGCAACATGCTCGACACGCCCTTCGAGACCGGCCAGGCCGCCGCGTCGTGGAACAACGAGTCGAGCATGTACGTCGACCTGGAGGACCTCTTCGCCGAGCACTCCCGCGTCCTCGAGGTCGGCGGACGCTATGTGACCATCACCGGTTGCTGGAACCCGCGTTACGGCCAGCCCTCGAAGTGGGTCTCCCAGATCAACGCGCACTTCGAGTGCAACATCCACTCCCGTCGTGAGTACCTGCGCGCCATGGCCGACAACCGTCTCGTCCCGCAGGCCGTCGTCGACCTGACCCCCGCGACGCTTCCGTACTGGGAGCTGCGCGCCACCTCTTCCCTGGTCACCGGTATCGAGGAGGCGTTCATCAACTCCTACAAGGACGGCTCGTTCCAGTACGTCCTGATCGCGGCCGACCGCGTCTGACCGACCACCGCACCGCTGACCGAAGGGGTCGGGCCCGCCAGGAACCCGGCCCCTTCCGCACAGCCGGAGCCCGGAGCCGGGATCCCGTGGGCCGGCGCGAGGCGGTCTGTCGCCCCCCGCGCCCGCCCCCTACAGTGCGTGACGACGCGCCGTCGCCGAACAGGAGCAGACCGTGGCCACCCCCGCCCGCCCGTCCTCCCTTCCGAGCCCGTCTCCCTCGACTCGCCAGGTTCCCGAACTGGATCCCGCCCTCGTCGCGACGTGGCAGGCCGGGGGAGGGGAACTCGTCGACCTCTTCGTCGAGGCGCGCGAACGCCTCGGCGGCGTCGCCGCGTTCCGGCTCGGCCCCCGCCCCACCGTCCTGATCACCGCCCCCGAGGCCGTGCGGCACGTGCTCGCGCTCCATCCCGACCGGTACGTGAAACGCTCGCACCGCGCCAGGCTGCTCCTCGGCGACGGCGTCGTGGCCGCGACAGGCGATGCCTGGCAGCGCCAACGGCGGCTGCTGCAGTCCCAGTTCACCGGCCGGGGAATGCGCCGCTACGAGCAGCGGATCAACGAGGCCGCCCGGACCACCGCGGCGCGCTGGGACGCGTACGCCCGTACCGGGCAGGTCTTCGACCTCGGCGAAGAGATGCGCCGATTCGCCCTGGACACCATCTGGCGGTCCCTGACCGGCCACCCCATCGACCCCGGTACAGAGCGCGAACTGAGCGCCGTACCCGCCGTGGTGGCCGCGCTGCCCACTCTGCCCGCCGACACCGCCGCGGCTCAGAACACCGTCGCCGACGAGCTCGCGAGGATCGACGCCGTCGCGGGCCCCGCCATCGCCGCCGCCCGCGTCGGCGAGGCCGGACCCGACGGCCCCGGCCTGCTGCACGTCCTCATCGATGCGGCCGGAACCCGCCCCGAGTACACCGACCGGTTGATCCGCGACGAGTTGGTCACCCTCCTCGTCGCCGGTCACGAGACCACCGCCACCACGCTGACCTGGCTCTACCTCCTGCTGGATCGAAACCCGCGCGCGCGGGAGCAGGCGCTCGCCGCGGGCGCCGACGGTTCACCCGAACGGCGGCAGGCCGTCCAGGCACTCGTCAGCGAAACGCTGCGCCTCTACCCGTCCGCATGGATGCTTCCGCGCTGCGCGGCGGAGGACGACCTCCTCGCCGGATACGAGATCGAGGCCGGAACCGACCTCCTCGTCTGCCCCTACCTCACGCACCGGGACCCCGGACTCTGGGAAGACCCCGAGCTGTTCGACCCGGCGCGCTTCACCACCCCCGGCCGTCGCCCCAACGACCCAGGAAGCTACCTCCCGTTCGGCATCGGGCCCCGGGCCTGTCTCGGCCTGCAATTCGCCCTCCGGGAGTCCACCGTCCTCCTCGAACGCCTGCTGCCCGCCCACACCCCGCGCTTCCGCTCCACCCCGGCCAGGACGGCGTACGGGATCACGGTCCGCCCCGACGGCCCCACTCCCGCGACGGTGGGTGGCTAGAAAAAACGCTTGGACCGTGCGGGTGCCCTCACGGAACACTGCGGATCCTGTCCTACAGGTCCGACAAAGCAGGGTTGGGATGGTATTGCCTGAATCGCGCAAAGGTTCGCCGGGCAAAGGTCCGGTGCTCCTCGCACTTCGTTACTACGGGCGGGAGTTGGCCCGCCTCCGATGGCTGACACTGCCCGCCATGCTGCTTCCGGCACTGGGCAACATCGGAATCTTCTACATCGCGCCGCTGGTCGTCGCGAAGCTCGTCGGCCGGATCGTCGGCGGCGGCCGTACCGACGTCGGTTCGATGCTGCCGTACGTCCTCGGCTTCGCCGGCGTACTGCTCTTCGCCGAGCTGCTCTGGCGCATCGGACTGCACTGTCTGAACCGGCTCGACGCCCGTGGCATCGAGCAGCTGTACGTCCTCGGCATGGACGAACTCTTCGCCAAGGACGCCGCGTTCTTCCACGACAACTTCGCCGGATCGCTGACCAAGCGGGTGCTGAGCTTCGCCTCCCGCTTCGAGGATTTCGTCGACACGCTGACGTTCTCGGTCGTGGGCAGCTTCGTGCCGCTGGTCTTCGCCTCGGTGGTGCTGTGGCAGTACGAGCCGCTGCTCGTGGTCGGCCTCCTGGTGATGATCACACTGGCGGCGCTGTGCGTGACGCCCCTGATCCGCCGCCGTCAGGCGCTCGTCGCCCAGCGCGAGGCGGCGATCGCCCGGGTGTCGGGTCACGTCGCGGACAGCCTCATGAACATGGACACGGTCCGGGCGTTCGCCGCCGAGGAGCGTGAGGCCGCCGAACACCGGTCCCGCGTCGCGGAGTCGCGGCGCCTCACGCTGCGTTCGTGGGACTACGGCAACCTGCGCATCGACACCTTGGTCGCGCCGTTGTCCGTACTGACGAACACGCTCGGTCTGCTGCTCGCCATCGCTCTCGGTGCGGGGAACCACGGCGTGGAGGCGATCATCGTCACCTTCACCTACTACGCGAACGCGACGCGGATCATGTTCGAGTTCAACCAGATCTACCGCCGCATCGAGAGCTCCATGACGGAGGCCGCGCAGTTCACCGAACTGCTGCTGACCCCGTCGACCGTGCTGGACCCGGTGCATCCGGAGCCGCTGCAGTCGGAGAAGTCCGTCGACGTGCGGTTCGAGCGGGTGACCTTCGCGCATGCGGGGGCGCAGCCGCTCTTCGAGGGGCTCGACCTCGCCGTCCCCAGCGGGGCCAAGGTCGGTCTCGTCGGCCGCTCCGGCGGGGGCAAGACCACGCTCACCCGGCTGCTGCTGCGGATGACGGACGTCGACGCCGGCCGCATCCTGATCGGCGGACAGGACATCAGCAGGCTGTGCCAGGCCGACCTGCGCAGTCTGATCGCCTATGTGCCGCAGGATCCGGCGATGTTCCACCGCACCCTGCGGGACAACATCGCCTTCGCCCGACCGGACGCCACCGACGCCGAGATCCGCCGCGCGGCAGAGGCGGCGCACGTCACGGAGTTCGCCGACGTCCTTCCGGAGGGCTTCGACACCATGGTCGGCGAGCGGGGCGTGAAGCTGTCCGGCGGGCAGCGCCAGCGCGTCGCCCTCGCCAGGGCGATCCTTCGCGACGCGCCGCTCCTGCTCCTGGACGAGGCGACCAGCGCGCTGGACTCGGAGAGCGAGATCCTCGTCCAGGACGCGCTGTGGCGGCTCATGGAGGGTCGCACGGCGTTCGTGGTGGCACACCGTCTGAGCACGGTCGCCACCATGGACCAGCTGGTCGTCCTCGACCGGGGCCGGATCGTCGAAAAGGGCACGCACCAGGAACTGCTCGCGACGGACGGCGCCTACGCGAAGCTGTGGCAGCACCAGTCGGGCGGCTTCCTCGACGACACCGCCGCCCGGGCGGCCGACCTGCTCTGAAACCGCGCCCGGGGCGCACCGAGGCTAGAGGTTCAGGCACACCACGAGCAGGCAGAGCTCCGACGGCCTCGTCGCGGTCGGAGCCTCCGGTGCGGTCGGCGCGGCGCTCGGCTGCGACGCTTCCGAGTCCGCCGAGCCGTCGCCGGAGCCGGCGGTCCCGTGCGGGGCGGCCGGCGCTTGCGTCTGCGCGGGGCTCGTGTCCGCCGTGCCGGAGGATGCGGGGCCGGTGTCCGGGGAGCCGCTCTGCCGCTGCTGGGCCTGCTTCGCCGTCGTGGGAGGTGCGGGGGCCGTCTCCGGCCGGGTGCTGGGCGGAGTGGTGCGGAGGGAGGCCGTGCTGTGCTGTTGCCGCGGGAGGTCGGGTGCGGCCGGCTGCGTGGAAGGCGTGGGCGCGGTGTCCTGCGGGGCGGGCGGTATCGACGTGGGGCGCGGGTTCTGCGCCGCCTCCTCGCCGAAGCCCGTGCCCGGCTCCTCCGGCGCCGTGGCCGCCTGAGCCCGCTCGCCGCCCTGCCGGTCCATCGCGGACACGGTCAGACCGCCGCCCACCAGGGCGAACGCGGTCGCCACCACGGCCCGGCGCCTGCTCTTCCTCCAGCGGGCGCGCTGGCGACGACGCGCCGCCCGCCCTTCGGACGAGGGCAGTTCACCCATGGGATCCACGGACGGGCCCTGCCACGAGCCCTCGTCGAGGCCGGCCTCGACGGCCGTCGCGGGCGAGGCCGGGACGAAGCGGCCGTGGTCGGTGATCGGGGCGATGTCCGGGGCGTAGGCGCCGCACCCGGGGCACACCAGGGCGCCGTTGAGATGCCGGCGACACGAGGAGCAGTAGTCCATCTCGGGTCTTCCTGAGTTGACATGCCGCCGACCCACCGGGCCGCGGTTCGGTCGCGTTCGCGAACGGGATCGAGCGCCACGCAACGCTAACGAAGCCCTCGAAAGGCTGTGCGCAGCCTGTGTGAGGCTCCTGTGGGGATTCGCCGGGGAGCTGCGACGGGCGTGTGTCGAGCCGCGGCGGATCGTGCGGGGGCGCGTTTCAGACCCAGTTGACGTCCGCCCGCGCCAGCAGGGGGTCGTCGACCAGCTCCCAGAGCGGTACGGCGAAGTTTCCGAGGCGGTAGCGGCCGCCGAAGTGCAGGCCGAGGACGCGGTGGTCCGTCAGGTCGAAGACCGGGGAGCCGCTGTTGCCGCCCAGGGTCGAGCAGTCGTGTTTCATCACCTGACCGCCGGGGGTGAACTCCGTCGCCGTACCCGGCTGGAGTCGCTTCACGTTGTAGACGTCCATGAAGATCCGTCGCATCGACTCGGGCTCGTTGCGGCGGCCGTCCCAGGCCGGGTAGCCGATCACGTACACCGGTCGGCCGGGCACGTTCGCGGGTGCGTCGGCGGCGACCGCGAGG
Organism: Streptomyces sp. NPDC059567; assembly: GCF_042735655.1. Classification (NCBI taxonomy): domain Bacteria; kingdom Bacillati; phylum Actinomycetota; class Actinomycetes; order Kitasatosporales; family Streptomycetaceae; genus Streptomyces; species Streptomyces sp. NPDC059567. The sequence continues at coordinate 110,396 of NZ_JBHWBS010000003.1, forward strand.
GGGGTGGGGAGTGCGCCTCCGTCGGGCGGAGCGACCCGGAGCAGTGCCATGTCGACATCCGGGTGGATGCCGATCACCTCGGTGATCTCGTACGGGGGCGGGCCGCCGACCGGCTCCGGGGCCGCGGACAGCTCCTCGCCCGGGTCGACGCGCGCGGACATGCCCTGCTGGAAGGACCAGCCTGCGTTCTCGGCGCGGCTGAACTCCACCGCCACGTGCCGGTTGGTCATCACCGTCCGCGGACCCACCAGGAAGGCCGTCCCGACCCAGTCCAGGCTCGGGTGGCCGGTCACCTCGACGCGGCCCACGCGCGCGATCGACTCGCGGATCGCCGCCCGGCCCGCGTCGAGCACGGACCAGTCGCCGTCCTGCGCCGCGAAGTCCTGCCCCTGCACCAGGATCGCGGGCCGGCCCTCCAGGAGGACGATCGCCTCCACCCCGAAGTACTCGTCCTCGTCGATCTCGTCCGCGCGGCCCCCGGCCAGCTTCTCCAGACCGGTGACGCCGGCCTCCAGGACCCGGGCCCGTTCCTCCTGCGCGAAGCGGGAGATCTGGCCCGCCGGAGCCTCGTCCGGCGGCAGCTCCTCCACCGACTCGGAGATCTCCGCCTCCAGGTGCCCGCGCACCCGTGCGGCGACGCCCCGCAGATCGTCGAAGACCCGCTCGGGATCGGTCGCGACCGGTGATCCGTACCGCATCTCCCGTCACCTCCTCCTCAGTTCCTCACGAGGCACGCCTCATAGGTCAGTTCTCACGCGGCCCACTCGTGGTCCTGTGGGGCCGTGGCCGTCTGTGCTCGGGTGATCTCCTCGTACAACTCCACGCTGCTCTCCCGAAGATGGGCCAGGATCCGGCTCATCTGCGTGCCGACGTTCACGAACGCCGTCTTCCTGCCCTGGAAGTCGACCTCCTCCATCCGGCGGGTGCCGCGGTGGAGCGCCACCACCGTCCAGTCGTCGGTGAAGACCGGTGAACCGGAGGAACCGCTGCGGGTGTCGGTGAAGTAGCGGACGTCGCGCTCGTCCGCCTGGAAGACGAGGTTGTTGCGCAGCGCCACTCGCTTGGGCTGTCCGCCGGGGTGCTGGATGATGTTCACCGCGACCGGTTCCGTACCGGTCAGCAGCAGCGGGGCGGTCGCGATCCGCAGCATCGGCCGGGGCGGCAGCCCGTCCGAGAGCCGCAGGACCGCGTAGTCGAGCGCCTCGTCCCACGCGAGCAGGGCGCCCGCCGTGACCTCCTCGGTCTCCATCTCGTCGGCGCCGTAGTCGAAGCGCGAACGGGAGTTGGCCACCTGGAGCCGGAGGTCCTCCTCGGCCACCTGCGGCCGTGAACCGGGCGAGCGGGTACGTGCGTTCACCACATGGTGGTTGGTGATCAGCAGCCCCGGCGCGATGATCCAGCCGGTACCCGCATGCGGGTAGGCGGGCTGCTGGGGACGGCCGGACTCGTACGGCGGGACCTTCATGCGCGCGACCGAGGCACCGGCCAGGACGCCGCCGTGCAGGAACTCGAACGGCACGGTGTCGTCCCGGAAGATGATCTCCTCCTTCGTCTCGCCGGGCATCATCTCCGGCGGCATGTCGGGCTCCCCGGCGGAGTCGCGTGCCACGTCGTCCATGGCGCGCTGCAGGACGGTGAACGGGCCCGCCTCGACGGTCTGGGCGAGGGCGTTGCGCAGCCAGACCTCCAGCGGCACCGTCCCGTCGATCAGCCGCTCCACCTGGTTCATCGTGTTCAGGTCGGAGTGGAGCTGCCGCAGCGGGGTGTCCATCGTGGGCAGGCTCGCCCGGAAGTGCGCCGTGATGCCCGCGAACAGCAGGGGCCGTACGGCGTTCTCGGCGAGCCCGGCCTCCAGCGCGGCGTTGCGGACCCGTACGACTTCCTCGACGGACAGGTACGGATCGCTGCGCACCGCCGCTTCGGCCGAGTCGGGCGGCGGCTGCGACCACAGCCCCGGACCGCTCCCGCCGCCCGCGCCGGGCTCAGTGAGCGGGCCGCGCGCCGGGGAACCCGCGTCCATGGCGGCCGCCACCCCCTCGACCAGATCGCCGCTCCGGTCGCGCAGCATGAGCGCCCGCCACGCGAGGCTGTCCAGTGTGCCGCGCCTGTGCGCCTCCCACAGGGCCTGCTCCACCGTCGCGTACGGCATGCCGGGCGCGCCCACGGCACCGGGCACCGCTGCTCCGACCGGAGGCTCCTGGGGCGAGGCTCCCGCCGCCGATTCGAGGATTCGTGTCAGGGGTTCGCGCAGCTGGGGCTCGTCGACCATGGCGGTCTCGATCCAGCGGGCGAGGGCGTCGACCACCGCGTCGTCGTCGGCCGGGAGACCCACGAGCCGCAGGGTGTGCTCCAGGAGCTGAGGATCGACCCTGGACGCCGTGGCCGCCGCGGCCCTGGCCAGGTGAGGCTGCCGGGCCAGCTCCGCGTCCGGCATACCGCGCAGGGCGCCGGCGAGGCGGGCGTCCGTCTCGGCGGAACCCTCGTCGGAGAGCACCGCCAGTCGCGACCTGGCCACCAAGACGCCCATCGACTCATGGGCCAGGCCGAGGCCGGCCGCCAGGTCCTCCGCCTCCTGCAGATCGCGGTCGGCGTCCGCGAAGTCGCCCTGGTCCTGGGCGAGACGGGCAGAGATCTGGAGCAGCTCCAGCTGCATCTCCGAGCACCCGGCCTCCTCCGCCCGGTCCACGGCCGTCTCGGCCGTCTGCCGGGCCTCGGCCAGCCGTCCGGACCTGGCCAGCGTCTCCACCAGGAGCCCGTGCAGCCTGCTGCACGGCGTCCAGGGCTGCCGCTCGGCCAGCCGCTCCGACGCCGCCTCCACGTAGCCCTGGGTGAGCAGGTCCTCCACCTCGCGGGCGGCGATCCGCTCCCAGTCCTCCTGGTCGGCCTCGGCCATGATCCGGTCCGGTACGTGCCCGCCGATCTTCCCGAGCAGGAAGGCGGCCGAACGGGCGGGCATGTCCCGGTCCGCCCCGACCAGGTGCCCGGAGACGCCCGACTGCCAACGCCGTTCCACCGCACGGGGGTTCTGGCCGAGGCGGAGCCGGTGGTAGATCTCCTCGGCGCGCGCGGCGGAGCCTTCGCGGGCGGAGTAGAACTCCACCGCGCGGTGGTCGACGGCCCGCATCAGATCCGTACGCGCGCTGTCGGAGAGCCGCAGCATGATCGAGCGCAGATCCATCCGGTGCCGTACGGCCTGCGGCCCCGCCGACTCCATCAGGTCGGCCCGCGAGACCAGCCGTCCGAAGAGGGAGCGGGCCTCCTGCGGCGAGGTGACGTGAAGTCCTGCGGGCTCGGCGAGGACGTCCTGGATCAGCTCCGGGGTGATGACCCGCAGGGCCAGACCCGCCTGCACCAGGGTGCGGACCGCGTCGTCCGCGATGTGCTTCAGGATGCGGTCGTAGAGCGTGCCCTGGATGAGCATCCGGTCGACCTGGTGGTGGAACCAGCGCTTGCGCGACGGCAGGCTCGACAGGAGGTCGCCGAGCGACTCGGACCGCGCTCCCAGGATCACGGCCGTGCGTGCCGCCAGTTTCAGACTGAGCGGATGGCCGCCGACCCGGTCGGCGAGGTCCTGGGCGACCGCCTCGTCCTCCACCCCGGAGGCCATCAGCAGGTCCACGGAGGCCTGCTGGTCCAGTTCGCCGAGTTCCATGGTGCGGGGGGTGAGGACCCTCGCGGGGTGGTCGATGGGAGCCCGCCCGGAGACGATGTACCGCAGCCGTGGATAGGCGGCGCGCAGGGCGGTCCAGATCGCCCACATGCGGCCGATCACGGGCGAACCCCGGTACTGCGCCTCCTCGAAGGAGTCGAGGGCGATCACCAGCGGAGGGTCCATGGCGCCCGCCGGGCCGCGCACGGCCTCGGCGACGAGCTCGGCGACCTGCCGTGCGAGCTCCTGCTCGCGGGCGCTGGCCCGGGAGTGGAACCCGGCGGAGTAGTCGCGGCCGAGGGTCGCGCGGGTGGTGGACAGCTGGAACAGCTCGTCCAGCTGGTTCCGTTCGCCCCGCTGGGAGGCGGCGGTCTCCTCGCACTCGTCCGCGAGCGCGTCGAACGCGGCACGGTGGTGCGGGTACTGGATGCCGAGCTGGCGGGCGAACTCGGCGATCATGGTGGCGGGTTCGTGGATGGAGAGCGTCGGCCGCTCGAAGTCGACGAAGACGAAGGGGAATCCGGCGGGCGCTTCGTGGAGGCTCTCGACGAGGAACTTGGCGAGCAGCGTGCTCTTGCCGACGCCGCCCACGCCGTGGATGAGGACGGGCGGCTCGGCCGGCTCGGCGGGCAGGGCGATGTAGGCCCGCAGGGAGTCGAGTTCACGCTGCCGTCCGTGGACGGTCTCCTGGATCAGCCGCTCCAGCGGCTGAAGCAGACGCGCGCGCTCCAGGCGGTGCTGTACGTCGTCGACGTCGGGCAGCCCGGTCGTGCCGGGGACCCGGCTCAGCCACAGCACGGCCTGAAGCGTGTCCGCGAGCGCTTCGACATCGCGGGTCCGGCCGGGATCGGGAGGGGCGCCGGACGGGTCGGGTGCCACCGCGGGCGCGTCGGGAGGGGCGCCACGCACGCCGGGTGCCGCGCCGGACAGGTCCGGAGGTACCCCGGTCAGGTCACGAGCGGCCGCGGCCACGCCGGGACGGACACCGATCGCCCCGCCGGACGGGTCGGGTGCCACCCCTGGCGGGTCGGTTGCCACCCCCGGCGGGTCCGGAGTGGCCGGGGGCAGGCCTGGTGTGACCCCGGACAGCAGGGCGAGCGCCGCGCGCTCGGGGCCCGGACCTTCCGGGACGAGTCCGATGTTGGCCTCCAGGGCGCGCCGGGCTGCCTCCGGGCCCGCGAGTCCGCTCAGCGTCAGCTCCCGGACCTCCGGCTTCAGGGTCCAGGACGGGGACGGGTGCGAGGGCAGCGCGGTGCAGTCGTCGACGAGGGCCAGGGCGGCGCGCCCGGTGGGCCGGCTCTCGTCCGGCAGTCGCAGCCGGGTGGGGTCGAACGCGTCGAGCAGGCAGGCCGCCTCCCGGTAGGCGGTGCGCAGTTCGGGGGGTGCGGGCGGCGGCGACCCGGTCGTGTCCCGCATGGCCCGGTGGAGCACTCCGGTGAGGTCGCCGCCGGGGGTGAGGGAGCGGGAGAGCCGTACCGTCTCCTCCACCGCCGTGCACACCCGGCGCATGTAACTGTCGCCGGAACCGGGCGTGTCGACCGCCCGGAGGACCTCGGTCACCGCCACGTCCACCAGGGCCGGTATCGCGGCGGCGTCGGACGCCGGGCGCTCCTGGGTGAAGAACTCCCGGAAGAACTCCCGCAGATCGTCCTCGCCGACGACACGGGCCGTGTCCCGGCACTCGTTCTTGCGTATGTCGTAGGGGAGTTGGCGCATGGTGGGTGAGTAGCCGAGCAGGACGAGGCGGGGCACGGCCGCCTTCCGTGCCGGTGTGTGCTCATAGACGGCGAGCGCCAGCTTGCCGATGCAGTCCCAGACGTCCGCGTTCGGGTCGAGTTTGTCGCACTCGTCGAGGACCAGCCAGAACTGCTCCTCCGCCGCGGTCGCCCGGCTGACGATCCGGTGCACGGCGTCGTCGATCGCGGGCAGTGGATCGTTCAACTGTGTGGGATTCAACGGCATTCGGTCCGTACCGGGAGGCGCCACGAAGTCGTCGAGCCGCTCCACCAGGCGCGCGGCCGTGGAGGTGCGCGAGAGGGTCACCCGTACCGGACGGAAGCCGCAGTGCTGCCCCAGGTGCCGGATGAGGTGGTACGAGTACGAGCGCCCGCTGTCGGGCTCGCCGTCCACGACCAGGACCGTCTGCTCCGGGTCGGCGACGAAGGCGCGGAGCTTCTCGCGCAGCTCGTGCCGGTCGATGAACACCTCGGTCCCGTTGGCGAGGACGAGGGTGCGGAAGGGGTCCCGGGCGGAGTGCAGTACCGCCTCGTCCTCCCGCAGGCGCGTCAGCAGGATCCTGGCCTCGGCGTTGCCCGCGCCGGTGAGGCCGTCGAGTCCGGCCAGCACGTCGAGCAGCCGGCGCTGGTGGGCGACGTCCCGGCGCGCGGCCCTGACGACCAGCCGCGCGTTCTCGTCGCGGTCCGGAGCGAGCTCCAGATCCGCGACGAAGTCCTGCGAGAGGCCGCTGTGCCGCAGTCGGGTGAGGGGATCGGGGGTGTCGAGAAGGTACTCCCGCACCCAGCTCGTGACGAGTCCCCATTCCGTTTCGCTGAGCGGCATACGGCACCTGCCCGGCCGTCACTCCGGAAGGCCGGGGACGGACTGACTGACTGACTGAAACCTGCCAGCCCAATCGTTTCACCGGGCAGGGACCGTGGCAAACGGGCGATCCTTCGGCGGCCCGGCGGCGGTCAGCCCTGCATGGCGATGTCGTCGAACGATTCGAGACGCCGCCAGCGGTCCTCCGGCGCCCGTGTCGCCGGCATCAGATCGACATCGGGCAGCGGCCCGAACTCCAGCTCGGTGATCTCCGCGACGTCCGAGACCGGCACCTGGTACGTCCGGAACGGGCCGAGCGGCGGCGGCGCGCCCGCCTTCGCCCCGGCGAGCGCCCGCTCGGCGTCCCGGCTCAGATCGGGGCTCTGGTCGAGGACGTACGCGGTCGAGGCCAGCGCCCCGTCCTGCATGAACGCGGCCACCTTCCAGAAGCGCAGCGGCACCTGCACACCCCGGTAGGGCGGGTCCGAGTCGTGCAGCACCGGGCCGGTGAGCACCGTCAGCTTCCGGTCGAACTCGGCCGCATGGTCGAGCAGATAGTTCTCCAGGCCCTGCCAGAGCTGCTTTCCCTGGTTGAAGACGTCTGACTGCGGGGCGGCGTTCGTGTAGTGGAACGTGTCGGTGTTGGCCCGGCCCGCCACCGCCGGCGTGCCCCACACCGGATCGAGCCGGCGCACCAGATGCCCGCGGTCCAGACTGTTGTTCCGGTAGACGTCGTTGCCGGCCTGGTGCTCCTCGGGCAGCCGCGGATCGAACTCCCACACGTCGTCCCGGGGTACGTCCTCGGCCAGTTGCGCCCCCTCGATGCAGACCGCGGTCGAGGCGGCGAGCCGCCGGTCCGGCCGGAAGACCACGGTGAAGTGGGTGTACGGCAGCGTCACCGTCTCCACCGAGGAGCGGACGGGCAGGGGGAGCGGCACGACGGGACCGAGGAAGTTCTCGTCGTATCCGGTCCGGTCGGCGAGCGAGTCTCGGCGCGGTCCACCCGCACGCGGGGGCGGTGGAGAGGACGGGGGATCGGTCTGTTTCATACGATGTAAGTACCGCGCATGAAGGGTCGCGCTCGGCACCGGGCCGCAGGCCACTCGATCAGCCGCCCCCGGAGCCTCCCTCCCTCACCCCCAAGGAGGCACCCCATGCCAGCCGGACTGTCCATCCACGTAGGACTCAACAAGGTCGACCCCGACGCCTACGACGGCTGGGACGGCGCCCTCGTGGCCTGCGAGAACGATGCCCACGACATGGCCAGGATCGCCCGCGCCGCGGGCTTCTCCGACACCGTCCTGCTCACCGCCGACTGCACGGTCGACAATGTCACCGCCGCGCTGCGCCAGGCGGCGGCCAAGCTCGCCCCCGACGACATCCTGCTCTTCACCTACTCGGGTCACGGCGGACAGATGCCCGACGTCACCGGGCCGGACGACGAACCGGACCAACTCGACGAGACCCTCGTCCTGTACGACCGGCAGTTCCTCGACGACGAGCTGCACCAGGAGTTCCGGGGCTTCGCCGACGGCGTCCGGATCTTCGCCCTGCTCGACTGCTGTCACAGCGGCAGCGCCATCGAGCTGCCCGGCGCACCCCTGCCCGAGACGGGCGTCCGGCTGATGCCCGTACCGAAGCAGCAGGAGATCTTCGAGCGGGACCGGGCGTTCTTCGAGGAGCTGCAGCACTCCCTCCGGAAGGCGTCCCCCGACGGCGAGGCGGCGGGACCGCCCGCGATCCTGATCTCGGCCTGCCAGGACAACCAGGTCGCCTCCGACGGCCCGGTCAACGGGGCCTTCACCGAGGCGCTGCTCGGCGTCTGGGACGAGGGCGCCTTCCGCGGCGGATACCGGCCCTTCCACCGCGCGATCCAGGGCAAGCTGCCCGCCACGCAGAGCCCGAACCTCTACATGACGGGAAGCCCCACGTCCGCGTTCCTGGGCCAGAAGCCCTTCACCGTGTGACGGTCGGACACTCCCGCCCGCGTCAGCCGCGGAGCGCGGTCGCCAGCTGCGCCCGCGAGCGGACGTCCAGCTTCTGGTAGATCCGGGTGAGGCGTGCCTCGACCGTCTTCACGCTCAGATACAGCTTGGCCGCCGCCTCCTGGTTGCTCGCCCCCTGCCCGACCAGATGGGCGAGCCGCAGCTCCGCGTCCGTCAGCGACGAGAGCGCCGACGGGGCGTCCTCGCCCGCGGGCGTCTCGCTCGTCAGGGCCAGCCAGGGAGCCGCGCCGGCGCGTTCGAACACCACCGCCGCCGACTGGAGTGCGCCGTGCGCCGCCGACCGGCGCCGGCGCCGCCGCTCCACCCGGGCCAGCGCGATCAGCGCCCGCCCGTGCTCCAGCGGCAGCCCGGCCTCGGAGAACCGCTCGGCGGTGCGGGCGAGCAGCTCCGCCGCCTCGTCCGTCTTCCCGCACGCCGCCAGATACTGCGCGTACGCCCGGTCGCAGCCGAGGAGTACGGTCGTACGGCCGAGCCGCTCGGCGACCGGACGCACCTCGGCCAGCAGCTCCGCCGCCTCCCGCGCCGCGTCGTTGGCGAGCAGCGCCTCGGCCAGCTCCTCGTGCCAGCGCAGCATCGACGGGTCGACGGTCGACTGGGCCCGCTCGTTCGCCTGCACCCGCCGCAGGGTCTCCAGGGCCGAGGCGACGTCCCCGTTGACCAACTGGACGCGGCCCAGTGCGTAGAGGCTGCGGGAGAGGAAGACCCGGTCCCCCTCCTCCTCCGACGCCTGGACGCTGCGCCGGGCATAGCTCGCCGCCCGCCCGAAGCTGCCGCCGGCCGTCTCCGCGAGCGCCAGCGTGTACCAGGCGGGGCCGGGGGAGAGACCCGCCTCCAGGGTCAGTGCCAGGGACTGACCGGCATGGACGAGCGCCGCCGGGCACGCCCCGATCCGGGCCTCGATCGCGGCGAGCGTCGAGAACAGCTCGATGGTGTCCTCCACCGAACCGCGCCGCTGCACCAGCGGGAGAAGGGCGTTCAGCTGATCGCGGGCGTCGATCAGCCGGTCGTCGAAGAGCGCGTGACGGATCGTCAGAATCTGTGCGGCGTTGCGGATACCCAGCGGACGCTCGGCCATCTCCAGGCCGCGGGCCTGCGCGAGCACGGACTCCGCGTCCGAGGCCCCGAGCGCCCGGTCCATCCGCGCCTGTACGGTCAGGGCCTGGGCGGCCGTCCGGGGATCGCCCATCGAGGCGGCCAGCGCGGCCGATTCGACGGCCGCGACCCGTGAGCGCAGCGGATCCCCGTCCGCCAGCACGTACTTGACGGCCAGTCGGAGCAGTACGCCCGCCCGCAGCGCGGTGTCGCCCTCGGAGTCCTCCATCGCGTGTACGTACATCTCGTCGAGCCCGGTGAGGCCCTGGCCGGCGGTGTCGAGGACGGCGAGCCTGGCGCGCACCCGGTCGGACGGGGCCGCGTCCCGGGCCAGCAGATCGGTCGCCGCCCGCATCGCGAGGTCGGCCCGGGCGGCCCGCGCGGCCTCCTCCGCGGCGTCGACGAGTCGCGTGATCCGCTGCGCCCCGTGCTGGACGGGGGTCGACTCGGCGGCGAGCAGGGCCAGTTCGGCGGCGAGCGCGCTGTTGCCCCGGCGCCGGGCGAGATCGGCGGCCGCGGCGACCTCGGCGGCGAGGGCCTCGTCGGGGATGTCGGTGGCCAGCGCCCGGTGCCGTACCGCTTCGACGGAGTCGTCGACGACCTCGGCGAGCGCGGCATGCCCGGCGCTGCGCTCGGCCCAGCAGGCGTCGTGGACCAGGGTGGAGGGCAGCAGCCCGGCCGTGAAGGCGACCGTGCCGTCCTCGGCGAGGGAGACCAGGTCGGCACGCTCGGCGGCCGCGAGGTCGGCCTCCGCGTTCGGCCGCCCGGCCCGGCGTATCAGCGCCGCCGTCGGGCGCAGCGCGAGCGCGGCGAAGAGCAGCGTCTCGCGGACGTTCGGCGGCGCCGTGCCGAGGAGCTGCCGGGCCAGGTCGCGGGCCCGGCCGGAGAGCGTGAGCGCCTCGGCGTGGTGCACGGGGGTACGGGCGTCGGCCAGCGAACGGCCCACCGCGAGCGCGAGACGGGGGTTGCCGCCGCTCGCCTTGTGGATGCGGCCCGCCATCCGGGACGGCAGCCGGTGGTGGATGAGCAACGCGGCGATCTCGTCGGCATGCAGAGCGGGAACGAGCAGGATGTCGGCCTCCGACGGCACCCACAGATGGGTGTCGTGGACGTCCTCGGAGCCGTACGCCTCCGGGGTCTCGACCGCGACGACCCGCAGCGCGGGCGGGGCGAGATGGAGGGCGAAGCGCAGCAGGTCGGCGCTGTCCGCGTCGATGTGCTGCACACCGTCGACGACGAGCAGGGCGGGGCCGCGGGCGGTGAGGGCGCGCAGGATCTGCGCGATGCCGAGGCGCAGGGCGATCGGGTCCCATCCGCCGTCGTGCAGCGGCGCCTCGCGGCAGAGCATGGCGACGGCGGTCCGCTGTGGTCCGGGCAGTCCGGCGAAGACCCCGGAGGTGGTGACCGGGCCGACGGCCGTGCGGAAGGCGCCGGGATCGTGAGTGAGGCTGTCGCCGCCCGTGGGGCCGCCGTCGGAGGTGGGCTCGGCGCGCGGCGCGGGGATCTCGCGGGGGCTCGCGGGGCCGGTCTGGCCGGTCGGGGCGGAGAGTCCGGTCGGGCCCGTCGGGCCGACGGGCGGCATCGTTCCGGACGTCGTCATCCCCGGCCAGGTCACCGTAGAGGCCACCGAGGCCACGAGCGCGGCGGCCACCGCGCCCGGGATGTCACGGTCGGCCGGAAGTGTCGGGAGCCACAGGACCGTTTCGCCGCGGGACTCGGCGCGGGCCGCCTCCGCCAGGGCCACCTCGGTCTTGCCGACGCCCGCGGGGCCGGTGAGCAGGGCGCGTCCGCGTGTGTGCAGCACGCGTTCGAGGCGGGAGAGCAGTTCCTCCCGGCCGACCGGTGCCGGAGGACCTCCCACGCCCGCGGGGCGCAGGGGGAGGTGCGGCGCTGTCGTCACGTGTCCACCACCCTCCGGCGCTCGGGCCCTGCCCGTGAGCCCCGTGGGGCAGAGAATACGGAGCGTACGCGCGCAGTCCAGGCCCCTTGTCCGGCATTCGGACAGCCGGCCTCGGAGACCACGCCAGGACGCGCCCGTGGTGTAGACCACGAGCGCGTCGCTGACCAGCAATGATGCTGATGTGGGGGGTGGTTCGGGTGGGAACTAGAAGGTGAGGTTCCACGAGTCGATGTAGCCGGTGTCACCCGATGCCACGTCGCGGACCTGCAGCTTCCAGGTTCCGTTGGCGACCTCGCTCGACGCGTCGACCGTGTACGTGGTCACGACGTTGTCGGCGCTGTCGGAGCCGCTGGACGCCTTCAGGTTGCGCACCGTGCCGTCGGGGGCGATCAGGTCGATGACCAGGTCCCCGCGCCAGGTGTGCTTGATGTCCACGCCGACCTTGAGGGCGGCGGGGGCGTTGCCGGTGCGGCCGGTGACGGCGATCGAGGACGACACGGTGGTGTTGTCGGAGATCGTCACGTCGGTCGCGTTGGTGAAGACGTTGCCGGCCGGCGGCGTCGTGGTGGTGACGGCGTCCACGGTCTTCGCGGAGTCGGCGATGCCGGTGCCGCAGCCGCCGGTGCAGGTGCCGGGCAGCGGACGGGCGTTGGTCTTGATCGCGGACTCGATCTCGGCCGGGGTGAGGCCGGTCTTCGCCGACTTCAGCAGGGCGGCCAGGCCGGCGATGTGCGGCGCGGCCATCGAGGTGCCCTGGTAGGGCTTGTAGTTCTCGGCCGACTGGGTCGTCGCGCCCGAGTTCAGCGTGGAGTAGATGCCGTTCTCGGGGGTGGTGACGGTGCCGGGGGTGTCGGTCGCGCGGCGGGTCTCGCCGCCCGGGGCCGCCACATCCACGATGGAGCCGAAGTTCGAGTAGAACGAACGGTTGCCCTCACGGCTGGTCGACGCCACGGTGATGACGTTCGAGCAGTTCGCGGGCGTGAAGCCGGACGCGTTGGCGTTGCTGTTGCCCGCGGCGACGACGACGGTGGTACCGCGCGAGACGGCGCCGTTGATCGCGTTCTGGTAGACGCTCGGGCAGGTGGAGCTGGCGCCGCCCAGGCTCAGGTTGATGACCTTCGCCGGGGTCGCGTTGGCGGCGACGCCCGGCACGGTGCCGCCGGACGCCCAGGTGATGGCGTCGGCGATGTCCGCGGAGGAACCGCCGCACTTGCCGAGGACGCGCACGGGCTGGATCTTCGCGTTGTACGCGATGCCGGCGATGCCCTTGGTGTTGTTGGTGACCGCGCCGATGGTGCCGGCCACGTGGGTGCCGTGCCAGGAGGAGTTGGAGGCCTTGGAGCCGAGACCGCACTCGTTGTCGGTCGCGTTCCAGTCGCCCTCGTCCTTGGCGTCCGCGTCACGGCCGTTGCCGTCGCGGGCGTCGGCGGAGGTGGAGATGAAGTCGTAGCCGGCGACGACGTTGGTCGCCAGGTCCGAGTGGGCCGCGTAGCCGGTGTCGATCACGGCGACGGTGACACCGGAGCCGGTCGTCTTGTCCCAGGCCGGCGGAACGTTCATGCCGCCGGTGGCCTCGAAGAGGTCCCACTGCTTGCCGTAGTCCGTGTCGTTCGGGGTGACCGCCATCGCGTACGCGCGGATGTCGGGCTCCACCGAGGCGACCGAGGGGTCGGCGCGGAAGGCGTCCATGACCTCGGTGACGTCCTGCTTCGTGGCGCTGTCGCCCAGGTCGACCAGCGCGGCACCGCCGGCGAGGCGGCGCTCGAAGGAGAGGCTCTCGCCCGTCTCGGCGCCCTTGGCGGCCGCGTCGCTCTTGGCGGCGGCGTTCGAACCGGCCTCGGCGGTCTTGGACTTGTAGGTGACGATGACCTTCTCGACGGGGGCGCTGGGAAGCGCGGTCATCGTCTGCGAAGCCGGAGCCGGCTTCGGGGTCGCAGCGGCCGGGGCGGCGGCGAACGCCCCGGTGGAGGTGGCAGCGGCGCCGACGATCGCGGCGCTCGCGACCACGACGGATATGACTCTCCGCCTGGAACTGTTCAAGGTGTTCCCTTTCAAGCACGACGTAGGTGCGGAGCAGTGGCGGCGGCGCGGGAACGGGGTGCGACGTGGGGTTGCGGTCCGCCGGTCCCTGGGCTTGGGGGGCCCGTGCGCCGCCACCGGCGCGACGGCCCGGGTCAAGGCCGTCACCGGCGGACACCACCCTCGTCCCCTCATGCACCTGACAGGCGACCTGATCACCTGCGGGGTGCGTGGTTCGGGGGATGGGATCTGCCGGTGCGGCAGACAGTAGGGAAAGCCGAGATGAACCCGATACGGGGAAAACCCTTGTCACCCCCCGAGGGGGGTGGGGGGAGGGTGAGGGGCGCGTACGGGGACGGCAGGGAGGAGCCCTCGCGGCAGGGCATCACCGCAGGGTGAACGCGGTCGGGCGCGGGCGGCGTTGGTGGAGGTGATCAGCGGCCCCGCGAGGCGCCACCGGTTTACTGGCGGAGATCGCCGGTCCCGTAATGTCGCACTGTTCGGCGGGTGAGGACGGAACGGGTCGCCCCTTCCCGGCAGGGGAAACGGAAGGATTCTGAACAATGGCGCTCATGACGCGGCGTACGCATCGCACTCGGACTCTTGCGCGGTCCGCGGCCGCTGTGGCGCTCGTGCTGGCTGCTTCCGCCTGCTCGTCGGGGGGCTCCGACACCCGCGTCGAAGGAATGTGTGGTCAGCCCGCCGACTCCGATGCGGGCACGTCGTTGCGCCACGTGCTCGGTACGGACGATTTCAAAACAAACGTCATCATGTCGGATCGACGCTTTGTGGCGGAGCTCAAAGAGGACGTGCAGGAACGGCGGGAGAAGTCCGGTACAGCCCCTGCCTACTTGTGTACCTTCCTTCCGGAGGACAGCGACGAACGCGTGGTTCTCGGCTTCGCGTGGGCCCCTGCCGAGGAGCCGGGTGAAGACCCCGCGCAGGCCGGTTCGCTCTACGACGTGAGTGGTGTCAGGGGAGAAAGCCAGGACCTTGCCTCGGAGCTCCGGGTTCCGTGCGATCTGGGTGGTGAGCTGAGCGAACCTTCGCGCAAGGCCGTGCTCCGCGCCGACGCCACGCTCACGGTCAATCGGGGCAAGGACGTGGACCAGGAGATGAAGGCCCGCCAGCTCACCTTCCTGTATCTGATGACGCGCGAGGTCACGGAAGCCCTGGGGTGCGAGAACAAGCCACTGGCGAAGGACCCGGTGGTGAAGGCGTCCTAGGGGGTGTCTTGTCGATGAGGGCCGGACACGTCCTAGCCCAGTTCGAGGGTCGTCATGCCGAAGACGCGTTCCCGCGCCACCGGGCGGACCGCGCCCGTGTACATGCGTGCCGTCTCGAAGGTGGGCTCGAGACCCCGTTCCTCGGCGAGCCGGGCGGCGATGGGGTTGGCCTCGGGGATGTCGATCGCGACGCGTGGTGAGCCGAAGGCCCGCGCCTCCTGCGACAGGGCGTCCAGCAGGGCGGCCGCGTCGGCGGGGGTGTCCGCGAACAGGGGCCCGATGCGCGCCTCGTCCTCGGCAGGCCGCACCACGCCGTATCCGGTGAGGCGGCCGTCGGTGACCCGGGCGAGCGCGCGATGGCCCGGAGTGGTCAGCCACGTCGTGAGGAAGCGCGGGCGGTCGGCGGGGTGGCAGGCGCTGTCGTACGCGGCGAGGGCGGCCGGGTCGACCTGCGCGGCCGGGACCACGTCCGGGGTGCGGCCACCTGCCGTGACGGGTTCACCGACGTACCGGGCCGTGCGGTACGCCAGGGAGAAGCCGGAGCGGCGGTAGTTGTCCTGCTGGTCCGGAACCCCGTCGAGGCCGACCGTCCGCTCGCCCGCATGCGCGAGCGCGGCGCGCCAGGTCGCCAGACCGTGGCCGAAACCGCGCAGGTCGGGACGGACGAGGTAGAAGCCCAGGAAGGCGTACCGGTCGCTGTAGTTGACGACCGAGATGGCGGAGACGGGCTCCCCGTCGATCCGGCCGAGAAAGAACCCCTCCGGGTCCTGCGCGAAGAACGCCGGGGCGTCGGAGGCTCCCGGGTTCCATCCCTCCTCCGCCGCCCAGGTACGTACGAGCTCCCAGTCCTGGAGGGTGGCCGGGGCGATGAGGAGGGTGTCGGGGGCGGGGGAGGGCATGGGTGTTCCTTCGACTGCCGGTGAAGCACGGGGCGGCGGGGGGCGAACCGGACGAAGCGGCCCGATCCTAGCGAGCACGGCGGCGCCGGAGATCATGCGCCGACCATTTCCCGCCACGAGGCGGGGCGGGACGCCGTGCTGACGGCGCGCCGGGCCGACGGCGCGCGCGGACAGGCAGTCCGTGCGCCGTCTGGCGGACGGTGCGCGAGGCCGGGTCGTCCGCGTACTGCCAGGCAGCATGCGTACTGCCAGGCAGCACGCGCGCCGCGCTGCCTGGTCGTCCGCACGCTGCCACGCGACGCCGCGCGCTCACGCGCTGCCAGGCCTTGCGCACGCTGCCACGCGACGCCGGCGACGCCGCGCTCTCATGCGCTGCCAGGCCGTCCCGCCCTGTCACGTCTCGCTGTGCCGCGCGCTGTCACGTCGACGGCGCGTGCCGTCGACGCACGCCGGGCAGCCGCTGCGCGCTGCCGCGCGAGGCCGTTCCGCTCCACTCCCCGCCGCGCTGGTCGCCCCCGCCTCACCCCACCAACCGCAACGCCGTGCGCGCCACCCCCACCCGTACCGTCTGGCCCCACGTCAGTTCCAGCGCGTCCGACTCCATCCCGTCGCCGAACGCGACCAGGCGGTCCGACTCCACCGTCAGGTGGAGGGACTGTCCGGCGCTCAGCACGCCCTCCACCCGCGTCGTGCCGGTCGTCGGGGACGGCCAGGCCTCGCGGACGAACCAGGCGAGGCGCGGGTCCGTCGGGACCGGCAGCGGCAGGGGGCTGGAGCCCTGCTGCCAGAGCGAGCGGAGCCAGCCCGTCGCGCCCGTGCCCGTACCGACCAGGACACCCGAGGACGCCTGGGGCTCGGTCGCCGGTTCAGGGTCCTCCACGGTGAGCGTGTAGCGGGCCGTCTGATGGCCGGGCGGGCCGAGATAGATCTCGTTGAGGGCGAGCAGCCGCTGCGTGTCGTCTGTGACCGCCTCCACCATCGTCAGCTCGTCCGCCCCCGTCCGCTCGACCCCCGCCAGCAACGCCCGCGCGTCCGACGCCCGGTGCCGTACCAGGACGCCCGCGTTCCGCCCCGGGTCGGTGTCGATCCCGATGACGGGCTGCCCGTCCAGGTACTTCGCGACGTTGGCCACCAGACCGTCCTGCCCCACCACGACGACCACGTCCTCGGGGCCGAACAGGAAACGGTCCAGATCCGCCCGCTCCACCCGGGCCTGCCGCCACTGCAGCGGCACCGCCGCCGCCACCTCCGCCAGCGCCCGCCGGTTCCGCTCGTGCCGCTCCCGCACGTCCTCGATGCCCCGGCCCCGGCTGGAGAGGAAGAACGCGGCCTGTCCGTGCGTACCGTGGCGGGCGAGCAGCGCTTCGTACTCCGTCGTGCGGTGCACGAGCACCGCCCGCGGCGCCAGGCTCACGACGAAGTCCCGCCGCCGCCGAGCTTCGCAAGCAGCCCGGTCAGCACGTCGGGCGAGAGCGTCAGCTGCTCGATCCGGGGCAGGTTCTCCGCCGCCCGGGTGACCGCCAGTGCATGCAGCGTCGCCGCGTCGACCTCCCCGTGCACCCGGAGCCAGGCCGCCTGAGCCGCCGCCCGCGCCTCGCCGACCTCCCGTGCCGCCTCCGCCTCGGCCCGCGCGAGCCGGACCTTCCGCAGCGCCTCCGCCTCCGCCCGTACGGAGTCGGCGGCGGCGCTCTCCTCCGCCTCGCGGCGTGCGTTGGTGCCGCGCTGGTCGACGAGCCGCTCCTCCTGCCGGGCCAGTTCGATCTTGCTGGCGAGCTCGTTCTCGGCGATGGTCCGCTCGCGTTCGACCGCCACGGCCCGCCGCTCGTAGGTGGCCCGGTCGGCCTCCTGCTGGATCTGTTCACGCGCGGGCGTGCGCAGCGCCCGCTCGACCTCCGGTTCCGGACGGATCGCCACCACCCGTACCGCCACCACCTCGATACCGGTGGCCGGCAGCCGCGGCTCGGCCGCGAGCCCGTCCGCGATCCGGTCCCGCACCGCTGCCACACCGTCGACGAGGGCCGCGGCGAGCGGGGTGCGGGCCAGGACGTCGAGAGCGTGCTGCTGCGCCGTCTCGGTCAGGAGCGTCGCGATCTGCTCCAGCGGGGCGCCGCGCCACGCGCCCGTGTCCGGATCGATCGAGAAGTCGAGCCGGGTGGCGGCGGCTTCCGGTTCGCCGATCCGGTACGTGACGGTGGACTGCACGCTCACGTCCTGGAAGTCGGCGGTCCGCGCGTGGAACGCCATCGCCAACTCCCGGTCGTTCACCGGCACTTCGGAGAGCGCGGCGGACAGGGAGCGGTACCAGAAGCTGAGCCCCGTCCCGTCGTGGACGAGGCGTCCGCGCCGGTGGTGGCGGATGTGCGCGGTGGGTGCGGACCGCAGATGGCGCCAGCCGGCGCGGCGGGTGATGTCTGCCATGGAGAACTCCCCCTTGTCGTCATGGTGACGATAGGGGTTCGGGGTCTTTTCGTCAAGGTGACGAAAGTGGAGGGTTCGGCGGCGAAATCCCGTACAGATGCGCCGAGACGTCCTCGTGCGCCAGTCGGCGCAGGGCCAGCAGGATCGGTTCGTAGAGCATCGTGTACGCGACGGCCGCCTCGATCGCCTCTTCCAGGACCGGGTACTCCTCCATCACCGCGTACTCCTCGGCGGCGATCGGGTGCATCACCTCGGCGTACCGCCGGATGTCGTCGACGCCGCCCCGGTACCCCAGCGAGCGGAGCGTCACGACCGCCCGGGTCAGCGCGGCGAGCGCCGGCGCCTCCTCGTTCACGTACCAGCCCATCGCGGTGAGCAGGTCGCGCATCTCGGCGAAGGCCTCGTCCCAGAGTGCGCGCTCGGGGTCGGAGGCGTCGGGCGGTGCGATCTGGGGGCCGAGCATGTACGCGGCGATGCCGACGCGCTCATGGCGGCCGAAGGCGGGGTCGTCCGCCACCGCGAGGACGTCCCTGGCCTGCTGGATCGTCATCCCGCCCACCGTGAGGAGCGCCCGCACCAGCCGCAGTCTGCGCAGATGCTCCTCGCCGTACTCCGACTGCCGGGCCGTGACCGGCGTACCGGGCGGCAGGAGTCCCTCGCGGAGGTAGTACTTCACGGTGGCCACGGACACACCGCCGCGGTCGCTCAGCTCGGAGAGGCGCAAAGACTTTCACCGTTCCCATCATCTCGACACGGTTACCCGGGAGTTCTACTCCGCCCTCCAAGGATAGTTCAGCTATCCAATAACGGGAGGTGGGTGAACCATGGCAATGGGGTCCGACTTCACACACGGACTACGGCTCGTCGCCGCGCCGGAGTGGAACCGTGGCGGCGCCGAGATCCGTGCCGAGCGGCGCCGGGTGCGCCGGGGCCGCTTCATGGCCGCGAACGGCGAACCGGTGGCCGTCTTCCTCATCGGCGCCCGGGTCAACCGCTGGCGCTCGGTCCGTGGCTGGCTGCCCGTGTTCCTGGCCATGCCCGGCATGATCAAGGAGCTCCGCGCCGATCCGGAGAGCGGGTTCCTCGGCTACCGGATGCTCCTCGGGCCCTCGTTCGGCGAGGTCACCATCGTCCAGTACTGGCGGAAGGCGGGTGACATCCGCGCGTACGCCGCCGAGTCCGCACGCCGGCACCGCCCCGCTCAGAGCGCGTACTGGCGGCGGTACTTCGCGAGCAACGGGGCCGTGGGCATCTGGCACGAGATGTACTCGGTCCGGCCCGGCGCGTATCACGGGCTCTACGGGGACATGCCGCCGATGGGGGTCGGCGCGCTCTTCGGGCTGGAACCGGCCGTGCCGGGGGAGAAGGGCGGGTACCAGCCGTCCACCGAACCGATCTCCGCGGCCCAGGTGACGGAGGACCGCCCGCTGTCGAAGGAGTGAGGCGTCGTCAGCCCGCGAGGGGCACGGTCGCGGGGGTCGCGGTGGGTGCGGGCACGGTCGCGGGCTCGTCGGTACGGGGCGGGGGCAGCGGCTGCCCGGGGGCGGTGATCGAGGGCAGGGGTGACGTGACGGTTGGGGTGACGGGGGCGGTGGCCGGGGTAGGGGCGGGTGCCGCGGTGGTGCGCGCGGGAGCCGGCATGCGGGTGGGCACCTGGGTCGCGGGGGCCGTCACGGGCTCCGTCCCGGGGGTCTGCGGGGGAGCCGTCGTCGTGAGGGCCGCTCCCGCGCCCTTCGTCAGCAGCACCACGCCGCGTGCCGCCACCACCGACGCGGCGGCCGCGATCAGCCAGCCCCACACGCCCGCGCGGAACGTCTCGCCGAGCAGCGCGACGCCGATGACCGCGGCGGCGGCCGGGTTGGAGAGGTTCACCACGGCCAGCGGCGCGGCGAGCCCGCCGCGGTAGGCGGTCTGCGAGAGCAGCAGACCGCCGACGGCGAACGCGGAGATCAGCACCGCGATCAGAGCCGTCTGCCACCAGGCCGTCGCCCCGCCCGGCAGCTCCAGCGCGAGCGCGGCGGTCAATGTCTGCGTCAGGGCGGAGGCCACCCCCGAGGCGATCCCGGAGGCCGTCGCATGCCCGAGTCCCCGCCCCCGGCGTGACGTTTCGGCACGAGAGCCCGCGCCGTTCCGTCCTCCCCTGGCGAGCACCACGATCAGCAGTGCCGTCGACGCCGCCACGATCAGGGCCTCGTTCAGGGTCAGGGCGTCGCCCGGTGTCGCGGGGCCCGTGACCGAGATCAGGCCGACCAGGCCCGCCAGCGTCCAGAACGCACCGCGCCACTCCGCCCGCGTCACGCGCCGCCGGGCGCAGTACGCCCCGAGCGGCAGCGCCGCCACCAGGGTGAGCGCGCCCAGCGGCTGAACGAGCGTCAGCGGGCCGTAGTGCAGGGCGGCCACGTGGGCCAGCGCGCCGGCGGCGTTCAGGCCGACCGCCCACCACCACTGGCCGCGGGCGAGGAGGGCGCGCAGCGCGCCGCTTCCCCCGTCGGACGAGGCCGAGGCGGCGAGCCGGGACTGGGCGACCGCGGCGAGGGCGTACCCGGCGGCGGAGACCAGGGACAGGAGCACGGCGAGGACGATGCCGTCGGGGGCGGTCATCGCAGCGCCTCCACAGGACGGGGCGTGGCGGGTGTGGTGCGGGTGGCGGAACCGGCGGGTGCGCTGGGCGTGGTGCGGGTGGCGGCCGCAGACGCCGTGGCGGGCGCGGCGAGTAGGGCGGGTGCGGCGGTGCGCCGGAGCGGGTCCGGGCCGGCCGGGCCGGTGCCCGGCGCCCGTACCACCGCGAGCGCGATTCCGAGCAGCGCCGCGGCGGCGAGGGCGTCGAACCAGTAGTGGTTGGCCGTGCCGACGATGACCAGGAGCGTCAGCAGGGGGTGGAGCAGCCACAGCCATCGCCACCGGCCGCGGGTGGCGACGATCAGGCCGATCGCGACCATCACCGCCCAGCCGAAGTGCAGCGACGGCATCGCGGCGAACTGGTTGGCCATCGAGTCGGTCTCGGGGCTCGCGCCGTACACCGACGGGCCGTAGACCCGTGCGGTGTCGACGAGGCCGGTCGCGGCGAGCATCCGGGGCGGCGCCAGCGGCATCAGCAGATGCAGGGCGAGCGCGGCGGCGGTCAGGAGCGCCAGGACGCGGCGGGACCAGAGGTAGTGCGCGGGGCGGCGCCAGTAGAGCCAGCCGAGGAAGGCGATCGTGGCCGGGAAGTGCACGGCCGCGTAGTAGGTGTTCGCGGCCCGGACGAGCGGCTCGCCGTGCATGAGCAGCGCCTGTACGGAACCCTCGCCGGGCAGATGGACGGCCCGCTCCGCGCTCCATATCCGGTCGGCGTTGTGGAAGGCCCGCAGTTCGTGGCCGTTCGCGAACAGCCGGCCGGACTTGTAGACGAGGAACAGCGCCGTGACGAGCAGCAGCTCGCGCACCAGCGGTGGTCTCGGGGTGTTCGGGGTAGCGGTCCGCCCCGGTCCTGTGGGACGTGTCCCGCGTATCCCGGCAGCCATGGCCCGGCCCCTTTTTCCCGTCATTTCGGCAGCAAACGGAGGAAGCCTAGATCCGAATTCATCGAGACGCAAGCGTCTCGATACGTTTGCGTCTCGATTGTGCACCCCCTACTCTCGTATGTGCAGAGAGCTGTCCGGGAGGAATGGGATGTCCACACAGGCCGCGACCGCCGCCGCCCGCCGCGGGAAGATCACTCCGGAGCGGGAGCGCGAGCTCTACGAGGCCGTTCTCCGCCTGCTCCGGGAGGGCGGCTACGACGCGGTGACCATGGAGGGCGTCGCCGCCCGCACCAAGTGCGGCAAGGCGACCCTCTACCGCCAGTGGGGGAGCAAGCCGCAGCTCGTCACGGCCGCTCTCGCCAAACAGCGCTGCGTCTTCTTCAGCGGCATCGACACCGGATCGCTCGCCGGCGACCTCCGGGAAGCGGCGCATCTGGCCGCGACCCGCCGCGACCACGACGCCGAGCTGATGGAGGCCGTCAGCCAGGCGTACGTCCAGTACCCCGATCTGCGCGAGGCGCTCCGCGAAACCGTCATCAGCCCGGAGGTCGCGGCGCTCGACACGATCCTGAAGCGGGCCGTGGAGCGCGGCGAGATCGACGCGGACAACCCGGCCATCGGCTTCGTCGCCCCCTGCTTCCTCGGGATGCTCCGCATCGAGCGGCTCTTCGAGGAGCGCTTCGCCGACGCCTCGACGATGCGGGTCTTCGTCGACTCCGTCCTGTTGCCGGCGCTGCGGCGGACGGGGCGCGTCGAGGTGTGACCGTCGGAGGTCTCCGGCACCCTGGACCCATGCCTGCCGCCGCCCCCGACATCCGCGTCCGCCGGATCTACGAGACCCCCTCACCCGACGACGGTGTACGGGTCCTCGTCGACCGCCTCTGGCCGCGCGGCCTCGCCAAGACCGACGCCCGCATCGACGAGTGGCCCAAGGCGCTCACCCCCTCCACCGAACTGCGGCGCTGGTACCACGGCCCGGACGGCGAGTACGGGGAGTTCTGCCGGCGGTACGAGGACGAACTGGCCGAACCCGCCGCCGCCGAGGCCCTCGACCGGCTGCGCGCCCTCGCCGCCGAGGGCACCGTCACCCTCCTCACCGCAGCCAAGGACCCGTCCGTCAGCCACACTTCCGTACTCCTGCGCGCGCTGAACGCCTCCGGGGCATAGCCAGAACCCGCGGCGCCGGTCACCATGTGCAGACCGCACCGAGTTCCGCACCTTCCCGTCCCGGAGGCGCCGCGTGGACCCCACGACGTACGCACGTCATGAGCTGCTCGACGCGCTGCAGCGCGACCCGTACCCCCTCTACGCACGTGCGCGACAGACCGCGGGTCTGACCTTCGTCCCCGAACTCGACGCCTGGCTGGTCGCCAGGGACGCCGACGTCCGTGAGGTGCTGCTGCGCCCGGAGGACTTCTCCTCCGCCCAGGCGCTGCGACCCGACGTCATCCCCCCGGCCGCCGTCTTCGGCGTCCTCGCCCGCGGCTACGGCAACCGCCCCACCGTCGTCTCCACCGACGGCGCCGCCCACCGCCGCCACCGCGCCCCGATCAACAGTGGTCTCTCCGCGGCGCGGGTGTCGGCCCTCGCGCCGTACGCCGCCGAGGTCGCCACCGCCCTCGTCGACGGCTTCGCCGCCGACGGACACACCGAGCTGATGTCCTCCTACGCCCGCAAGCTGCCCGGCGCCGTCATCGGCCGGCTCATCGGCTTCGAGCCGGAGGACGTGCCCGTTGCGGTGCACGGAGGACACCGCGCCGAGCAGCTCCTCTTCCGGCCGATGGCCGAGGACGAACAGATCGCGGCGGCCGAGGACGTGGTCGCCCTCCAGCACCTCCTCGACCGCTATGCCCGCGAGCGGCGCGCCCAGCCGCGCGACGACCTCTGCTCGGCGATGGTCGCCGCACTGGCCCCGGACACCGGCCTCGGCCCCCGCGAACTCACGGACGACCAGCGCAACGAACTCGTCGCCAACCTGCAGAACCTCCTCATCGCCGGACACCTCACCACCACGGCCCTGATCGGCACCGCGCTCTTCCACCTGCTGCGCCGGCGCGACCAGTGGGAGCTGCTCCGCGCCCGGCCCGAACTCATACCCGGGGCGGTGGAGGAAGCCGCCCGCTTCGACACCGCCGTCCAGGGGTTCCGCCGCACCACGACCCGGCCCGTCATCCTGGCCGGCACCGAACTCCCCGCGGGTGCCACCGTCTTCGTCGCCTACGGCTCCGCCAACCGCGACGGCGCGCGCCACGAGGACGCAGACGTCTTCGACATCACCCGCCCGGCGACACCCACGCGCCACGTCGGCTTCGGCCACGGGGCCCACGGCTGCCCGGGCTCCCAGCTCGCCCGCACCCAACTCCGTCTCACCCTGGAGCTGTTCGTCCGCCGCTTCCCAGGACTACGGCTGGCGAAGGACCAGGACGTGGAGATGCGGCCGACCCTGATCCACCGCTCGCCCCTGGAGCTGCACCTCACCTGGTGACGACCGGGCGCCGCGCTACTCCGCGAGAAGGCGCGGCGCCTCGGCCGCCGCATCGGTCACCTCGTCCGTCCGCTCCGCCAACTCCCGGGCCCACCGCACGAGTCCACCGATGCCGATGCCGTACGGATCGGGCTGCCCGGAGATCCGGTCGGCGCCGCGCAGCAACAGCCGCGCCCCGCCGGACCCGTTGCCCCGCGCGGAATGGGTCAGCCCCACGGCCAGCTGGGCGAGCCCCTGCCACAGGTCCCGCTCCTCGGCGGGGCCGGTCTTCCAGGCGTCCTCGAAGACCTCGTGCGCGTGGAAGGGCATCCCCGCGTCCAGCAGCCGCTGCGCCTCACGGAGCGTCTGCGCGGGCGTCCGCACCACCCCTTCGGGCTGCCGCGGCACCCCCTCGACCCCGTACGGCAACGGCCGCCCCAGCCCGTCCCGCGGCCGCGCACTGCGCGCCCGCCCCTCCTCGTCCCGGTCCCTCGGCGTCCTGTCCACCCGCCCATTCTCCCCTCCGGCGGCCCCGCCTGCGGGTATGCCACCCACCACCGGGCGCGGCCGCGTCCACCGGCCCCGCGAAGTGAGGTAGTGTTCTCTTGCACGCCGCCACCGGGGAGGAACCGGGGGCCGGACGGGCACCGGGACGTGGCGCAGCTTGGTAGCGCACTTGACTGGGGGTCAAGGGGTCGCAGGTTCAAATCCTGTCGTCCCGACTTTTCGAAGTCGCAGATCGAGGGGCCGTTTCAGAGCAATCTGAAACGGCCCCTTGATCATTCCCGGGGACCATTCGGGGACCAGTGCACTTCACCGGTCTGAGCGCGCCTTGACCCGGTCAAGGTGCGCTGCCTGAGACTTCGGGCAGCACGCCGACCCGATCGTCCTCCTGTCCGACGGGCGCGACACACCGCCGGCGGCCACCAGGACCTCCTCGCCGCCAGTCCGGTCCATCGCACGCCCTGGCCGCCGCCCGGACGCTCGCGCGGCCGCCCCCCTGAGGGCGACGGCGGTCAGCAGAACAACTGCGGTCTAGGAGAGGGCACTGCCAGCGGAGGGCAGGACCTGTTCGGCCCAGATGACCTTGCCTTCCGGTGTGTACCTGGTGCCCCAGTGCTCGCTGAGCTGGGCCACCAGGAACAGTCCGCGGCCTCCCTCGTCCGTGGTGGCGGCGTACCGCAGATGCGGGGCGGTACTGCTGCCGTCCCACACCTCGCAGGTCAGAGTGCGATCGCGCAACAGACGAACGCGAACTGGCGCGGTGGCGTACCGTATGGCGTTGGTGATGAGCTCGCTGAGGATCAGTTCTGTGGTGAAGGCGAGTTCCTGCAGGCCCCACTCCTCGAGTTGCTCGGCCGCGAGGCCGCGCATGGCGCCGACCTCGCTCGGGTCGAACGGTACGTCCCACTCTGCGACCCGGCCGGGGCCCAGAGTCCGTGTCCGGGCGATGAGCAGCGCGATGTCGTCGGCCGGCCGACCGGGGAGCAGGGCGTCGAGTACGGCGCGGCGGGTGGCTTGCGGGTCTCGGTCGGGGTGGCTCAGCGCCGTGCGCAGCCTTTCCACGCCCTCCGAAATGTCCCGGCTCCGCTCCTCGACCAGCCCGTCGGTGTACAGGACGAGCTGACTGCCTTCCGCCAGGTGCAGTTCCATGGTCTCGAACGGCATGCCTCCCAGCCCCAGCGGGGGGCCGGCCGGCAGTTCCGAGATCGTCGTCGTGCCGTCCGGGGCGACCACAAGCGGTGGCATGTGTCCTGCCCGCGCCATGGTGCAGTTCTGGGAGACCGGGTCGTAGACGGCGTACAGGCAGGTCGCGCCCAGGACACCGCCGTCCGAGGGCGCGCTGTCGCCTTCCTGGTCCATGCGCTGGACGAGGTTGTCGAGACGGGCGAGGAGTTCGTCGGGCGGCAGATCCAAGGAGGAGAAGTTGTGCACGGCCGTGCGCAGCCGCCCCATGGTGGCCGCGGCATGCAGGCCGTGCCCGACGACGTCTCCGACGACGAGCCCGACGCGGCTGCCCGGCAGCGGGATCACGTCGAACCAGTCCCCGCCTACTCCGGACTGGGCGGGCTGGTAGAAGTGCGCGACGTCCACCGCACTCTGCTCGGGCAGATCCTGCGGCAGCAGGCTGCGCTGGAGCGTCACGGCGAGATTGTGTTCGCGGGTGTAGCGGCGGGCGTTGTCCATGGTGACCGCGGCGCGGCCGACAAGCTCCTCGGCCAGGGACAGGTCGTCCTCGTCGAACGGTTCCGGCTTCTGCGACCGCCAGAAGTTGACCACCCCGAGCACGACGCCCCTGGCCTTCAGCGGAGCCGCGATGAGCGAGTGGATCCCGTAGCCGACGATCGCCGATGCCCGCGGCGCGTCCTGGGCGTGCCAGCCCGGCGCGTCATGGAGATCGGGCACGAGTTCGGTTGTGCCCGTGCCGTATCCGCGGGCCTGCGGCGTGGACGGCAGGAATTCGATCAGGCTACCGAGCGGATACAGCGGGTGATCGGAGCGGATGCCGCTGACCGCCGTGCGCCGCATGTCGGCCCCTGGGCCGGGCTCGTCGCCCTTCAGTACCGGGTCGGCCAGGTCGACCGTGACGAAGTCCGCGAACTGGGGAACGGCGACGTCGGCCAGTTCCTTCGCGGTGCGGACCACGTCGAGGGTGGTGCCGATGTCACCCCCGGCGTCGTACAGCAGCTTGAGCCGCTTGCGGGCCGTCTCCGCCCGGCTGCTCAGGAGCTGCATCTCGGTGGAGTCGCGGATGGTGACGGCCGAGCCCTGCGGGCGCGTGGGCCGCTGATTGACCACGAGCAGCCGGTCCCCGGCCTCCAGCACCTCGTCGGTGGCCACCCGGCCGGACAGCAGCAGTTCCGCCATTCGGCGATCCATGCCGACCTTGTCGACGGGGCGTCCTTCGGCGTCGTCCGGCAGGCCGAGCAGCCGTCCGGCCTCGTCGTTCGCCAGGAGTAGTCGTCCTTCGCCGTCGGTGATCAGCACCCCTTCGCGGACGGAGTGGAGCACCGCGTCGTGGTGCTCGTACATGCGGGTCATCTCCTGCGTGCCGAGCCCGTGGGTCTGGCGGCGCAGTCTTCGGCTGATCAGCGCCGTGCCGACGGTGGCCAGAGCCAGACCGATGGCGATGGCCAGGAGGATGACCGGAAGCTGACGGTCGGCGATGCCGGTCACGCTCTCCACCGTCAGACCTGCCGAGACCAGGGCGACAACCTCACCCTGGGGCGAGGTGACCGGGACGATCGCCTGGATCTCCTTGCCGAGCGGCCCCTCCACGCTCTCGGTGTGCACCTGGCCGGCGAGTGAGGGCTCGATCGTGCCGACGAACCGCTCGCCGATGCGGTCGGGCTGGGGGTGGCTGTAACGGATGCCGTTCGTGTCCATCACCACGATGAAGTCCACGCCTGCGTCCTTGCGTGTCTCCTCGGCGAGGGGCTGCAGGATCGCGGACGGGTCCGGCGACCTCAGCGCTTCCTGCAGGCCCAGGGAGTTCGCGAAGGTCTGAGCCACGGAAACCGACCGGTTGCGCGCTTCACGGTCGATGTCGTACCGCGACTGCAGCACCAGGGCCAGCAGCGCCCCGGCGGCGAGCAGCACCACGATCGCCACCTGAAGGACGAAGACCTGTCCGGCGACGCTTCCGAATCTTCTGCCTAGGTTCGACCACACCGGTACGCCGGGCACGAGAGACGAGACGGGCTCACAACCCCAGTTGTAGCACCTCCCCGCGGCCAGGGCTCCCGGCGTTCACGGTACGCATCAGGGCCACGACACAAGGTTCCCACCGCTGCGGGTCAGGGGGATGGGCGTGATCCATGACCTGGGAGACAAGGGCGTCCAGGTCGAGGTGCTCGCTCTCCCGGCCGCGGGACAATGCGTTCGGTCCAGCGCAGGAAGGCGGTGACGTCCGGCCTCCGGGCGCGGAGCAGGGCGGTGCATCCTCTTCCGCGGCCAGCGAGCGAGAGGTGGACACGGCCCGAGTCGTCGCCGCGGCCGGGGGAGACCGATAGGTCGCCCGCGTGGTTCGTTCCTCGACTCGGCCGTGAGTACGCATGCCGGTTCCGATGAGGACCTCGAAAAGCTCGGCTATCTCGGGATCGGCCCCGTGGCAGTAGGCGAGGAAGCGGGCGGCCTCCTCCCTGCTCCAGATCCGCCGTTCCGGCGACGGCGGCCGGAGCAGGCTGGTGGAGAGGCAGGCTTGTGGGGGAGTCGGTGCCGGCGGGCGGCGTCGCCGAGCGCGCTGGAGAGGGTGGCCAGGCACCGGTAGAGGGTGGCCAGGCCGTGGCCGGCGATGAGCCACTGAGCGCCGAGGGCGCGATGACCGGCCCGTGGCCCGAGGCGCCGCTTGGCGAGGGCGCGCTGCGGGTCGCCGGGTCTTCCCTCGGGGACGATACTGAAGGCCACGGTGCGTGGAGGCGACATGCGTGAACCGGAGCATCGTGGCCCGGGGCCGGCCTCGGTGCCCGTAGGTGAAACGGCAGCGGTCGTACTGGACGACGCAGGAGTCGTCGTCGCCCTGTCGGAGCGGGCTGCGGCGCTGCTGGAATGCTCGCCGGGTCAGACTTGTGCGCCCTTGCTGGGGCTGCTGTCGCGAGCCGGAACGGATGCGGGACCGGCCGGGCACCTGGTGACCATTCCGGGTGGCGGTCATGCGGGTCAAGAGATCCCTCTGCTCTGCACGGTTGTCCGGCTGACGGCACCCACCCCCGGCGATTCCGGCATTGACGCGCAGTGGCTCGTCCTCGTCACCCCGGCGGAAACCGCGGTGGAGGCAGACGAGCGAGATGCGTGGCGACGCCGGAGCGGGCTGTCCCACGCCGCCGCCGCGGGCATCGGCGCCTCCCTGGACGTGACCGAGGTGGCCGAGACCCTCGTGGATCTGCTCGTCCCTGATTTCGCCGACCTGGCGACCGTGGACATCGCCGAGCAGGTGCTGGTGGGCGACGAGCCCGCGCACCTCGACACCAGCGGCGACGTACGCCTGCGCCGGACCGCCGCCGCGCAGAGCCCGGAGATATCCGCCGAGGACCTCCTGGCGGTGGGAGAGGCGCTTCCTCCCGTACCGGACAGTTCGTTGATGCGCCCCCTCATGAAGGGGCTGCCCGTGCTGGTGCCGGACGTCGCCACCCTGCATGCGAAACTCGGCGTGGATCCGGAGACCCTGACGTTGTTCGTCCCGAGCGGGGCGCACTCCTCCGTAGCGGTGCCGCTCTACGCGCGAGGTCTGATCCTCGGCTGCGTCACGGTCTGGCGCAGTCAGTTGCCTTCCGCGTTCGGCGAGGAGGACGCCGCCCTGCTGCTGGACGTCGTCTCCCGGGCGGCACTCGGCGTGGACAACGCGCGCCGCTACACCAAGGAGCACCGTTCGGTGGTGGCCCTGCAGCGGAGCCTGCTGCCGCGCGCGGCCCTGGACTCGGCCGCCGCGGAGACGGTGGGCGTCTACCAGCCGGCGAGCGGCGGCTTGGGAGTCGGCGGGGACTGGTTCGACGTGATCCCCCTGCCGTCGTTGCGCGTCGCGTTCGTCGTCGGGGATGTCGTCGGCCATGGCCTCGATGCCACCGCGGCCATGGCGCGACTGCGGACCGCGGTGCAGGCCCTCGCCGACCTCGATCTGGATCCGGGTGAGCTCCTCACGCACGTGGACGACCTGGTGCTCGGTCTCGCCGGCGAGGAGGCGACCGGCGATTCCCGCTCCGAGGCGGCGGTGCTCGGAGCGACGTGCCTGTACGCCGTCTACGACCCGGTGACAAGGGAGTGCGCCGCCGCCGCAGCGGGACATCCGCCGCCGGCCGTGCTGTCACCCGGAGAGGAGCCGATCTTCGTCGGCACGGTGCCGGGACCACCCCTGGGCGTCGGCGGAATGCCTTTCGAGGTGACGGAGTTCGCGGCACAGCCCGGCAGCTTGCTCGCGTTCTTCACGGACGGACTCGTCGAGAGCCGCGGCGGCGACATCGACGAAGGAATGGAGAGGCTGAGGAGCGCGCTCGCCGGCGCGAACCCGGACGGGAGCCTGGGCGAGATCAGCCAGGGCATCTTCGACAGCGTGCTGCCTCGAGAACCCTCCGACGACGCGGCCCTGTTGCTCGCCCGCACCCACGCCCTCTCGTCCGATCAGGTCGCCGAGTGGGAACTCGAAGCCGACCTGTCCCTCGTGGCGCATGCCCGTGAGCTGGTGACGGGCCGGCTGTCCGACTGGCAGTTGGACGATCTGAGCTTCGTCACGGAGCTCGTCGTCAGCGAGCTCGTCACGAACGCGATCCGCTACGCAGGGGGACCTGTCGGGCTCCGGCTGATCCGCGACAGGGTACTCGTATGCGAGGTGTCCGACCCCAGCAGTACTCAGCCGCGCCTGCGTCGTGCACGGGAGACGGACGAGGGCGGGCGTGGCCTGTTCCTCGTCGCCCAGCTCACCGACCGTTGGGGGTGCCGGTTCACCAGGACCGGGAAGACGATCTGGACGGAGCAGCCGATAGACACCCCCTAGGTCCTCCCGGTGCTGTGGCCTTCCGTCAGTGCGGCGTGAGATGTGAAACGGCCGTGGTGACGGTGTCGAAGCGCATGGTGGTGCGGGACCGCCGGTCGTACCGGCCCCAGTGGGGCATGGCCGGGTGGTTGGGGTCGCCGGTGCGGATGAACGAGATCCATGCCCGGTGCACGGTCCTGGCAAGGCCGTCCCTGATCCTGGTGTCCATCCCCGCCAGGAACGGCGCATGCGACCACTTGTCGAAATTGTCGAAGACGAACGGCAGGTCCAGGCAGTGCGGGGCGCCCAGGCGGCCGTCGTACGCGGGTGTGGGGAAAGTGAACTCGTATGCCCAGACCGGGCGGCCTAGCGCCGCCCGCGCTTCCGCGAACGCGAGGGTCGGCTTCCTGAAGAGCTCGTCGGTGGTCAGGGCGATGAGGACATCGATCGGCTGGGAGCCCGGGCGGGCGGCCTCGTACGCCGCGTACGCTTCGGCCGCGCCGTCACCGAAGCTGTCCCGTGCCCGGCGGAGCACCTGCTTCCTGGTCGCCGACGCGTAGACCTCACCCAGCGCGAAGGTGAAAGCGGACTCTTCCCCGGTCCAGCCGATGAGGACGTCGATGTCCGCGCCCGGACCGTCGAGCAGGTTCTCGACCGGTTGCCGCGCCGCCGTCCCGCCGTCGAGCACCGGCAGGAACGGCGCGGTCCAGTGTCCCCATTCCGTGGTGGCCGTGAGGAGTCCGGCGGTGGCCTCGACCAGTCGCGGCCACGGAACCGTGCGCAGTTCGTCCACGTCCTTCGCGCCGACGATTTCCAGGTAGGCGGCGGTGCGGGCCAGGGACTCGGCAGGCGTGGCGAGGGGCATGGCGAGGGGGACGCTCTGGAGGATGGCTCGGCGGAACAGGCGGCCGTCACCTCCATGGCCCGCGAGTGCCGCGGTGGAAAGGGCGCCGGCGGACTGGCCGGCGACGGTGACGTTGTCGGGATCCCCGCCGAAGGCGGCGATGTTGTCCTGGACCCAGCGCAGCGCAGCCAGTTGGTCGGTCAGCCAGACGTTGTGCTGCACCGAGCCGTCGTCCGTCGCGCAGGACAGCAGGCCGAGCGGTCCGAGCCGGTAGTTGAGGTTCACCACCACCAGGTCGCCGTCGCGCGCGAAGGTCTCGCCGGAGTAGTGGGGCATCGCCCCGGACCCGGAGATGAAGGCGCCGCCATGGATCCAGACGAGGACGGGACGGCGGGCGTCGTCGGTGCCGGGAGTCCACACGTTGAGTGTCAGACAGTCCTCGTCGAACGGTGGGGATCCGTGGCCGCCGAGTATCGGATCGCCCTCGCGGACGGCCTGCGGGGAACTGGGGCCGTGCGTCGTCGCGTCGAGGACGAGGCTCCACCCCTGGTGTGGCTGCGCGGGGCGCCACCGGAGGGGCCCGACGGGCGGCGCCGCGTACGGCACGCCCTTGAACACGGCCAGGCCGTCTTCGACGACGCCGCGGATCGGGCCCGAGCGAGTGTTCACGACGGGCGCGGTGCGGTCCTGAGCGAATCCCATCCAGTGCGTCCTTCCAGACCGGGATCGAGAGTCTTGGGCAACCGCAAGTTATTGCGAATTTATGGCGGACGTCAATATTATTCGATCCATCATCACATGGAGGCTCGCATGGCGACGTGGCGCATCGGTACGACGACGATCCGCAAGGTGCTGGAGGCGGAGGTGCCCGTTCCTGTCATAGGGGCCTTGCGGACGGATGACACCGCTCTACTGAAGAGGTACCCGTGGCCCGCTCCTGACTTCAGCAGGGCGGACGGCACCTTCGTGCTCTCGGTCCACGGGCTCGTTGTGGACACCGGCACACGCAGGATCCTCGTGGACACATGCGTGGGCAACGACCGGGAATCGGTGCCCTTCCTGCGCATGCTGGACACCTCGTGGCTCGAAGACCTCACCGCCCTCGGCTACCCTCCCGAGTCGATCGACACCGTGGTCTGCACCCACCTGCACTTCGACCACATCGGTTGGAACACGCGCCTGGTGGAAGGGAAGTGGGTGCCGACCTTTCCCCGTGCACGTCACCTGGTCACACGCGTGGAATGGGACCACTGGGCGGACGAAGAGGATACGAACCTCCCCGACACGATGCAGCCGCTGATCGACCAGGGTCTCGTCGACTTCGTCGGAACCGACCACCAGGTGTGCGACGGTGTGCGCCTGGAGGCCGCTCCCGGACACACACCTGGCCAGGTCGCCGTCGTGGTCGAGTCCGGCGGGGAACGTGCCGTGATCACCGGTGACCTTGTGCACCACCCCGTGCAGTTCATCGAACCGGACGTGGCCGGTGTCTCCGACGCGGACGCGGCGCAGGCCGCTGACACCCGGCGGGCATTCGTCGACCGGTACGCCGACACGGGAACGCTCGTGATCGGCACGCACTTCCCCGCCCCCACGGCCGGCCTGCTCCGGCGCGGTGGTGACGGGAGCGTGCGGTTCGTCGCGGACGGCCTAGGCTGAACCGTGGACTTCCGGCAGCTGACGTACTTCCTCGCGATCGTGGACCACGGCGGTTTCAACCGCGCGGCCGCGGCACTCTACGTGTCGCAGCCGTCCCTCTCCCAGGCCATCCAGGCGCTGGAACGAGACGTGGACGGCCGCCTGTTCCACCGGATCGGCAGAAGGGTGGTCCTGACCGAGGCCGGTACCGCGCTGGTTCCCCGTGCGCGGGAGGCACTCCACGCCCTGGAGCTGGCGAGGGCCAGCGTCGGATCCGTCCGTGAACTGCGCGGTGGGCGGCTGGAGATCGCCGCGATGGCCTCACCCACGATCGAACCCCTCAGCACGATGGTCCGGCGCTTCACCGAGCGCCATCCCGCGGTGTCGCTCAGCCTGCGCGTAGCCCTCACCCGCGAGGACGTGGTCGAGATGGTGCGTACGGGAGGCTGCGAACTCGGACTGCTGACCACCTCGTCGCCGCTGCCGAGCGGGGACGTCGTCCCGCACCATGTCGGAGATGACCGGCTCGTCCTTGTCACCCCGGTGGACGGCCCCTTTCCGGCCGGACAGGCTGTTCAACGCGAACATCTCGAAGGGCATCGGCTGATCGTCGGGCAACGGGGGACCGGGATCCGGGCCTACGTCGACGATTTGAAAGCACAGGGCATCGACGTCCGCATCGCGGTGGAGACCGAACACCGCATGGCCTTCCTGCCCCTGGTGCTCGGAGGTGTCGGACTCGCGGTGGTGACGGCATCCTGGGCCGACCTGTCCGAGCGGGCCGGAGCCCTCGTCCTCGACCTGGAACCGGCCTCCCTCCAGCACACCATCCTCGTCAGCCGCAAGGCGCGGCTGACGCCGGCTGCCCGCGCCTTCCTGGACATCGCCGTCCCGCCGGCTCATAGGAGCAGCCTATGAGGGACATCGGGGATACGTGTTGGACCCGGACGGCGCCCGGTTGCTGGAATTCGAGCCATGACGAACCACAGCATCGCCCTCATACCCGGTGACGGCATCGGCACCGAAGTCCTCCCGGCGGCACGCGAGGTCCTCGACACGGTCGGGAAGCGCCACGGCATCACGTTCACCTACGAGCCATTCGACTGGTCCTGCGAGCGCTACCTCAGCCACGGATCGATGATGCCCGAGGACGGCCTGGAGCAGCTCCGCCGCCATGACGCGATCCTCCTCGGCGCCGTCGGCTACCCGGGCGTGCCGGACCACGTCTCCCTGTGGGGGCTGCTCATCCCGATCCGCCGGGCCTTCAGCCAGTACGTCAACCTCCGCCCCATCCGCGTCTTCGACGGTCTTCCCAGCCCCGTACGCGCGGCCATGCCCGGCGAGGTGGACTTCGTGGTCGTCCGGGAGAACACCGAAGGCGAGTACAGCGAGATCGGCGGCCGGATGAACCGCGGGTGTCCCGATGAAATGGCCGTACAGCAAGCGGTGTTCACGCGGGCGGGAGTGACCAGGGTCCTCGACTTCGCCTTCCGCCTCGCCGAACGGCGCGGCGGCCCCGTCACGTCGGCGACGAAGTCCAACGGCATCGTGCACACCATGCCGTTCTGGGACGAGCTGGTGGCCGAGCGCGCCGCCGAGTACCCCACGGTCGAGTGGAACCAGGAGCACATCGACGCACTGGCCGCCAAGTTCGTCCTCGACCCCGAACGCTTCGACGTCGTCGTCGCGTCCAACCTCTTCGGGGACATCCTCAGCGACCTGGCGGCGGCGGTGGCCGGCGGCATCGGCATCGCACCGTCCGCGAACCTCAACCCGGAGGGCGAGTACCCCTCCATGTTCGAGCCGGTCCACGGATCGGCACCCGACATCGCCGGGCAGGGCATCGCCAATCCGATCGGAGCGATCTGGTCCGCCGCCATGATGCTCGATCACCTCGGCCACCCCGGGGCCGCGGCCGACATCACCGGCGCCATCGCCGGCGTCCTTGCCACCACCTCGGTGCGCACGCGTGACCTCGGCGGCCGTGCCTCCACCGCCGAATTCACCGCCGCGGTCCTTCGGCACCTCTGACGGGGCGTCGGGGTCAGGCCCTGTAACACCGGGATGAGGGCGGAGCGCACCTGCGCTCCGCCCTCATCGGTGGTTCGTGTCAGGGGGCGCAGCCCGGTGAGCAGGGCGCTCGTCGCGGCGAAGTGGGCCGGCCCGGTGTTCCAGCCGGCGGACATGGGGCTGATCGCGACCTTGCCGGCGATCACGGCCTCCACGTCGCCGCCCTTGGCGGGGGGCCGCGGCGCGAACTTCACCGCCACCGTCCAGGTGCCGTCGCCGGAATCTCAGGACCGCACCGTGCGGCAGGTCGACGGGAATGGTCGGCGGGGGACAGTGCCGGTCGCCGTCCAGCCAGGCGCCGCCGTGTATCCAGGTGACGGCCGGGACCGGTCCGTCGCTCGCGGGCACGTGGACGTCGAGCAGTCGGGGCCGGTAGCCAGGGGTGATCGCGTAGGTGACCCCGTCGAAGTGGTCTACGCCGTTCTCGGCCACCACGGGCGCCGCCGGAGCCTGGTATCGGGGCGGAGGCCACCCCAGGTCGAGCCCGGCCGGAAGCATCTGCGGCATCGAAGCCTTCTCCCATCGACATCGATCCAGAACTTCACGCTTCGCGCTGTTTGTCCGAAATGCTTGAACTTCTCCAGGGGGGTACCTAGCATGTTACACGTGTAACCGCATTCGGGTCAGGATGTCGACGCCCTTCGGTGTCCGCGAGTGGCTGCGCAACGCGCTGTTAACAAAATCGAGTATTGCGCATCATTGACGGTCGCAAGTTTATCGAGATACTTGCATCACTCTCCCCGCTGCCCCGAGATTGAGGTGCCGCCCCATGGAGCTCTCCCCGTCTGCTCATGTCGATACGTTCTGTCGTGATCGACTCCCGCCCTTCGGCCTCTGGCCCGAACTGCACTTCGATCTACCGGAGTTGCGCTACCCGAACAGGCTCAACTGCGCCCAGCGACTGCTGGACGACGCCGTGGCACGCTGGGGGGCCGACCGGCCCTGTCTGCTGACTCCCACGGAGCGGTGGACCTACGGCGACCTGCTGGAGCGTGCCAATCAGGTGGCCCAGGTGCTGACCGAGGACTTCGGCCTCGTTCCAGGCAACCGGGTACTGTTGCGCGGTCCCAACAACCCCTGGCTCGTGGCCACATGGCTCGGGGTGCTGAAGGCCGGCGGCGTCGCCGTCACCACCATGCCGTTGCTGAGGGCCGGTGAGCTCGCGGAGCTGAACGGGATCAGCCGGCCGGTCGTCGCCGTGTGCGACCACCGCTACCTCGACGAACTCACCGCCGTCGGCGCTGCCGGCCCCGCCGTGCTGGCCTACGGCGGCGCCGGCGAGGAAGACCTGGTCGCGCGCTGCGCCGCGAAGGACGGGCGGTTCTCCAGTGTCGCCACTGCGGCGGACGATGTCGCACTGATCGCCTTCACTTCGGGAACGACCGGACGGCCGAAGGCGACCCTGCACTTCCACCGGGACGTACTGGCCAACGCCGACACCTTCTCCCGTCATGTCCTGCGGCCTCACCAGGACGACGTCTTCACTGGAACCCCGCCCCTGGCCTTCACCTTCGGGCTCGGCGGACTGGTGGTCTTCCCCCTGTCCGTGGGTGCGGCCACCCTGCTGATCGAGCAGGCCGCTCCGCGGCAGCTGGCCGACCTCGTGGAGGAACACGGAGTCACCGTGCTCTTCACGGCGCCCACCGCATACCGGGCGATCATGGCGGCGGGCGCGGTGCGTCAGCTGGCGGGCCTGCGCCGCTGCGTGTCCGCCGGAGAGGCGCTGCCGACGGCCGTGTGGGAGGCGTTCCACGCCGCCACCGGACTGAGCATCATCGACGGCATCGGCGCCACCGAGATGCTCCACGTGTTCATCTCGGCCTCCGACGACGAGATACGTCCCGGTTCGACGGGCAGGCCGGTCCCCGGATATCGCGCCCGCGTGGTCGACGAAGCGGGCGAGCCCGTTCCCGACGGGCAGCCCGGTCTCCTCGCTGTCACCGGCCCCACGGGCTGCCGGTACATGGAGGACCCGCGCCAGACCGTCTACGTCCGGAACGGTTGGAACATCACGGGCGACACCTACATCCGGGACGCCGAAGGCTACTTCTGGTACGTGGCCCGGAGCGACGACATGATCGTCTCCTCCGGGTACAACATCGCCGGCCCCGAGGTCGAGAAGGCGCTCGTCGCCCATCCCTACGTCGAGGAATGCGGCGTCGTCGGAGCCCCGGACGCCGAGCGCGGAATGCTCGTCAAGGCGTACGTGGTCCTGCGCCCCGGTGTCGTGCCCGACGCGGCGACGGTCAAGGAACTCCAGGACCACGTGAAGCAGACCGTCGCGCCCTACAAGTACCCGCGCGCCGTCGAGTTCGTCACCGACCTCCCGCGCACGAGCAACGGAAAGCTCCAGCGCGCCGAGCTGCGCAAGCGCGCGCAGCACACCCCTTAGCGGCCGAACGAAAGGCACGACCATGGACACCTCCAGCCCGCGGACCGCAGCCCCCGCACCGACGGACAGCTGCGCCGCAGGATGTCCCGAAGCCCTCGCGCAGAACCTGCCCAGCGTCGTCATCGAGCGACGCGTCGAATGGCCCGACACGGACGCGGCCGGCCACTACCACCACTCCACCGTGGTGCGCTGGGTCGAGGCGGCGGAGGCGGTCCTGCTGCGGCGACTGGGACTGGCCCATCTCTTCGGCAGCACGCCCCGCGTCCACTTCGAGGCCGACTACCGGGCCCGGCTCTGGTTCGGCGAGACCGTCCGTACCGAACTGAAGATCACCAAGGTCGGAACCAGCTCCCTGCACTACGCCTTCACCGTCCGCGGTGAGGGGGAGGGGACGGCCGCCACCGGGCGCATGGTCATCGCCCACTCGGCTTCACGGGCCACCGGGTCCGCGGCTTGGCCCGATGACGTGCGGGAGGTCCTCACGAAGGCCGGTCCGCAAGCCCCCGAGCTCTTCGCGTGATCCGGGGCGACGAGTCGAACGCACTACGCAGGATGTGTTGGATTCTTGACGATCGCCAAATCCTCGACATATTCTGTTGTCTGGAACCACTAGGAGGAACACCGTGCGTGTAGCAGTCATCGGAGGAGGGCCCGGCGGGTTGTACTTCGCGGCGCTGGCCCAGCAGCTCTCACCGGAGTGGGAGATCACGGTCTGGGAGCGCAACGCCCGCGACGACGCGTTCGGCTTCGGCGTCGTCTTCTCCGACGAGACGCTGGACGGCATCGCGCAGGCTGATCCCGCCGTGTTCGCCGCGATGTCCGCGGAGTTCGCCCGGTGGAGCGACATCGACGTCCGCTACGGCGGCGAGGTCCACATCTCCGGTGGCCACGGCTTCGCCGCCCTGGACCGCAACCGGCTGCGTGAGATCCTGCAGAAGCGCTGCGCCGAGCTCGGCGTGGAGGTGCGCTACGGCACCGAGGCGCCGCCCGTCGAGGAGCTCTCCGCCGGCTACGACCTGGTGGTCGCCGCGGACGGAATCCGCTCCACGGCCCGCGAGACGTACGCCGACAGCTTCCGCCCGGATCTGGACGAGCGTCACTGCCGATACATGTGGCTGTCCACCGACCGCGTCTTCGAGGCGTTCACCTTCATCGTCGAGAAGGGGGACTTCGGCAGCATCCAGGTCCATGCCTATCCCTACGACGACAAGCGAAGCACGTTCATCGTGGAGATCGCGGAGGACGACTGGCGGCGGGCGGGCTTCGAGGCGTTCGCCGACCGGGAGTTCGCGCGCGGCGAGAGCGACGAGGCGAGCGTACGACTGTGCGAGGAGATCCTGGCCGACCACCTCGGTGGCCACCGCTTGATACCCAACGCCTCGAAGTGGATTCGCTTCACGACCGTACGCAACGCCTCCTGGCGCCACGGCAACGTGGTCCTGCTCGGTGACGCGGCCCACACCGCCCACTTCTCCATCGGCTCCGGCACCAAGCTCGCCATGGAGGACGCCCTCGCCCTGGCCGCCTGCCTGCACGAACACCCGGACGTGGCCTCGGCGCTCGCCGCCTACGAGGCCGAGCGCCGGCCGGTGGTCGAATCCACCCAGCGAGCCGCCCAGGCCAGCCTCGAATGGTTCGAGAACGTCGGCCGTTACACGGCCCAGGAGCCCCCGCAGTTCGCCTTCAACCTCCTCACCCGCAGCCGCCGCGTCACCTACGACAACCTGCGCGTACGCGACGAGGAGTTCACCACCGCGGTCGACTCCTGGCACGCCGACGGGAGCGCCCTGACGGTCACCCGGCCCGGCACCCCCGCCACCGTGCCACCCATGTTCCGCCCCTTCCGGCTCGGCGGACTGCTCCTGCGCAACCGGGTCGTCGTACCGCCCACCGCGCTCTACACCGCATGCGACGGAGTCCCCGGCGACTTCGATCTCGTCCACCTGAGCACCCAGGCGCTGGGCGGCTCCGGCCTGGTCTTCGCCGGAATGACCGCGGTCAGCGCTGACGGCCGGGCCTCCGTGGGCTGCCCCGGCCTGTACACGGACGAGCATGAGGCCGCCTGGCGGCGCATCACCGAATTCGTGCACGGCCAGTCGGACACCTGCCTGGGCATCCAGCTCACCCATGCCGGCCGCCGAGCCGCGACGAGCGTGCCCCGCCCGGACGGCAGGTCCGTCCCGCTCGGAGCCGAAGGGTGGCCGCTCGTCGCCGCCTCCCCGCTGGCCTGGACCGACGGCGCCGTCGTCCCACGGGAAGCGACCCGGCAGGACATGGACGACATCGCACGCGACTTCGTCGCCGCGGCCGAACGCGCCCGCCGCGCCGGTTTCGACGTGCTGGAACTCCAGTACGGACACGGCCACTTGATGTCCGGGTTCCTCTCGCCGCTCACCAACGTGCGGGCGGACGAATACGGCGGGAATCTCACCGGCCGGCTGCGCTTCCCCCTGGAGGTGCTGCGCGCGGTGCGCGCCGTCTGGCCCGAGGGCAAGGCCCTCGTGGTCCGCATGTCCGCCGCGGACTGGGCCGACGGGGGCACCAGCGAGGCCGATGCCGTGGTGATCGCCCGCGCACTCGGCGAGGCGGGCGCCGACGCGATCGACGTGTCCACCGGCGAGGTCGTCGCCCACGAGCGGCCCCGGTTCGGCCGCAGCTACCAGACCCCGTACGCCGACCTGATCCGCAATGCCACGGACATCCCCACCATCGCCGTCGGCGCGATCTCCACCTACGACGACGTGAACTCGATCATCCTGGCCGGACGGGCCGACCTGTGCGCCGTCGGACGAGCCCAGCTCCACGACCCCCTGTGGACCCTGCACGCCGCGGCCGCACAGGGCTACCACGGCCCGGCGGCACCATGGCCCGCCTCCTGGCGGGCGGGCAGCGGACGCCCCCCGGGTGCGCGCACCGACCGCGTTCCGCCCCGCCTTCAGCTGCTCCGCGTCGCCTCCGCCCCGGTGCACCAGCGCTGGGTTCCGCACCTCCCCGCCGCCGCGACCGCTGCCGCATCCGCCTGCTGACCTGGAGAACCGATGGACAATCTGCCACGCTTCACCGCCGCGGCCGTGCAAGCGGCTCCCGTGTACCTGGACGCCGCGGCGACCGTCGACAAGGCGATCGCCCTCATCGCCGAGGCGGCGGCCGCCGGCGCCGAACTGGTCGTCTTCCCCGAGGTGTTCGTCCCCGGCTATCCGTACTGGAACTGGACGATGAACCCGGTCCAGGGCTCTCCCTGGTTCGAGCGCCTCTACCGCTCGGCCATCGACGTCCCCGGGCCGTACGTCGATCAA
This sequence comes from Streptomyces sp. NPDC059567, assembly GCF_042735655.1. Taxonomy (NCBI): domain Bacteria; kingdom Bacillati; phylum Actinomycetota; class Actinomycetes; order Kitasatosporales; family Streptomycetaceae; genus Streptomyces; species Streptomyces sp. NPDC059567. The sequence continues at coordinate 150,816 of NZ_JBHWBS010000003.1, forward strand.
CTGCGCGCCGCCGCACGCCAGTACGGGATCGTCCTCGTCATGGGCGTCAACGAACGCGGCCCGCACAGCCTCGGCGTCCTCTACAACTCCCTGCTCACCATCGGCCCGGACGGCGAACTCCTCGGAGTACACCGCAAGTTGGTGCCCACCTGGGCCGAGAAGCTCACCTGGACCGGCGCGGACGGCAGTTCCCTCAAGGTGCACCAGACGCCCGTCGGCCCGCTCGGCGCCCTCGCCTGTGGCGAGAACACCAACACCCTCGCCCGCTTCACGCTTCTCGCGCAGGGTGAACTGGTCCACGCCTCCTGCTACATCGCCCTGCCGGTGGCACCCGCCGACTACGACATGGCCGAAGCCATCGCCGTCCGTACCGCCGCCCACAGCTTCGAGGGCAAGGTCTTCTCCGTCGTCGCCTGTTCGACGATCTCCCCGGAGATCGTCGACGCCATCGCCGGCGACGACGAGGAGCTGCGCAAGCAGTTCACCCGCCCGCGCAGCGCCCTGTCCGGGGTCTTCGGCCCCGACGGCCGCCCGGTCACCGAGCCGCTCGTCGACGACGAGGGAATCGTCTACGCCGAGATCGACCTGGCCCGGTGCATCCAGCCCAAGCAGATGCACGACATCGTCGGCCACTACAACCGGTTCGACGTCTTCCAGCTCCACGTCGACAACCGCCCCCGCACCCCGGTGACCTTCGCGACGGATCCGGCGCACACCGCGGCACCCCAATCCACAGACATCACCGGCATCATGAAGGAGGACGCATGACCACCGAGTACGACGACAGCCGGCTGGGCCGAGCACGGGTATCCGACTCCCCTGAACTCGCCGCGTTCTACGGCGAACTCGCCCAGCTCGAAGCCGGCGCGCTCTGGACCGTGGCCAACGACATCGAGCCCTGGTACCCCCAGCCCAAGTCCGTGCCCGTGCTGTGGCGCTACAGCGAACTGCGGCCCCTGGTCCGCAAGGCCCTCGACCTGGTCAAGGCCGACGACGCAGGCCGCCGCGTCGTGATGCTCGTCAACCCGGGCCGCAAGGACGTCAGCGCCGCCGTCGGTCTCCTCTACACCGGGCTCCAGATCATGGGCCCCGGCGAGGCCATGACCGCCCACCGTCACCAGGCCGCCGCCCTGCGCTTCGTCCACGAGGGCACCGGCGCCTGGACCATCGTCGACGGCCAGAAGCTGAAGGTCGGACCCGGCGACTTCGCGATCACCCCGAACGGCACCTGGCACGAACACGGCAACGAGGCCGACGACGCCCCCGTCATCTGGCAGGACGGACTCGACATCCCGCTGGTCAACGCCCTGGACGCCGGGTTCTACGAGGTCCACCCCGAGCTGTACCAGACCCCCGGAAAGGTCATCAACTCCTCGGTACTGACCTACGGAGCGAACCTCCTGCCGTACGGCGTGGAGAAGTGGACCAGGCCCTACTCGCCGCTCCTCGCCTTCCCCTGGGAGCCCACCTACGAGGCACTGCTCAACCTCGCCGAGGCCACCGAGGGATCCCCGTACGACGGTGTCATCGCCGAGTACACCAACCCGGTCACCGGCGGCTCCGTCATGCCCACCATGGGCGCCCACATGCAGCTCCTGCGCCCCGGTCAGGCCACGCGGGCGCACCGCCACACCGGGTCGGTGATCTACACCGCCGCCAAGGGACGCGGTGTCTCGGTGATCGCCGGACAGCGCTTCGAGTGGCAGCAGGGCGACATGTTCTGCGTCCCCTCCTGGGCCTGGCACGAGCACGCGAACCTCGACCAGTCCGAGGACGCCTGCCTCTTCTCCTTCAACGACTTCCCCGTCATGCGCTCCCTCGGCTTCCACCGCGAAGAGGCGTTCACCGACAACGGCGGGCACCAGCCCACCGCCTGAACCGCTCCGCCGTACCGGACGCCGCCGGCCCTGACACCGGCGCCGGTACGGCGGAGCACCGAGCCGGGCGCGGATTCCTTTCCCGCACCGCCCCGGATCGGGGCGGTGGTGGAGCGAACCGAGCTCTGCCACCGCCCTACCCCTCGGCGTCAACCCCTTTCCCCCATCACACGCAAGGAGCACCCCATGCGACTGGTCACCTACACCTTCAACGACTCGCCCGAGCGCCTGGGAGCCCAGGTCGACGACCTCGTCGTGGACCTCGCCACTCTGGCCACCCTGGCCGACGTACAACTGCCCGTGGATCTGCTGTCGTTCATCCGGGCGGGCGGGACCGCCCAGGACACCGCGTGTGGCCTGCTGGCCGGCGGTCCCGCGGCCTGGCCGGCCGAGGCCGTGCACCGGCTCGACGACGTGTCGCTGTGTGCACCGCTGCGCCCCGGCAAGATCATCGGGGTCGGACTGAACTACGTCGAGCACGTCGAGGAGTCCAGCCGAAGCCTGGACACCGACAAGGACCTGCCGCCGCGCCCCGTCCTCTTCAGCAAGCCCGCCACCGCGGTCACGGGCCCCGGGCAGCCGATCCTGCACAACGGAGACCTCACCCAGCAGCTCGACTGGGAGTGCGAACTGGCCGTCGTGATCGGCCGTACCGCCTTCAAGGTGAGCGAGGAGGAGGCGTACGACCACATCTTCGGCTTCAGCATCGTCAACGACATCAGCGCCCGCGACCAGCGCCGCTCCGGCCAGTGGTTCTTCTCCAAGGGCCAGGACTCCTACGCCCCCTTCGGCCCCGCCGTCGTCACGGCCGATCAGATCCCGGACCCCATGGCCCTGGACCTCTCCCTGCGCGTCAACGGCGTCACCAAGCAGAAGTCCAACACCCGCCACATGCTCTTCCCCATCGCCCGCCTGATCGCCGACATCTCCTCCGGCGTCACCCTCGAACCCGGTGACGTCATCGCCACGGGATCGCCCGCCGGTGTCGGAGCGGGCATGGTCCCGCCGGAGTTCCTGCACCCCGGCGACACCGTCGAGGCCACGGTCGAAGGCATCGGCACCCTGACCAACCCCGTCGTCGACGCCCGCTGAGGAGCGACAGTGCCCGACCGTAACCCCCGCACCTACCGCATCGGCCAGATCGTGCCGAGCTCCAACGTCACCATGGAAACCGAGGTCCCCGCGATCCTGCGCGCCCGGGAAACCATCGCGCCGGAACGCTTCACCTTCCACTCCAGCCGGATGCGGATGACCCACGTCACCCCGGAACAGCTCAAGGCCATGGACGCCGACTCGGACCGCTGCGCCGTCGAGCTCTCCGACGCACACGTCGACGTACTGGGCTACGCCTGCCTGGTGGCCATCATGAGCATGGGGCTCGGCTACCACCGCACCTCCGAGGAACGCCTGCACGTCCGCACCGTGGAGAACGGCGCCCCCGCCCCCGTCGTCACCAGCGCCGGAGCCCTCGTGCACGGGCTGCACACCCTCAAGGCGAAGAAGATCGCCCTGATCGCCCCGTACATGCGCCCGCTGACGAAGACCGTCGTCGACTACCTCACCCACGAGGGCATCGAGGTGCTCGACTACACAGCCCTGGAGATCCCCAACAACCTCGACGTCGCCGCGCACGACCCCGCACGTCTTCCCGGACTCGCCAAGGCCCTGGACCACAGCGACGCCGACGCCGTCGTGCTCTCCGCCTGCGTCCAGATGCCCTCCCTGGGCGCCATCGAGGAAGCCGAACAGCTCCTCGGCAAGCCCGTCGTCTCGGCGGCCGTGTGCACGGCCCACCAGATGCTGCGCGCCCTGAATCTTCCGGCGGTAGCCCCTGGAGCAGGCCACCTCCTGTCCGGCGCCTACGCGGAATGAAGACGGCGCGCCGCCCCGTCGTCGCACACCCGGCCGGCGATGCACCGGACCTGGACGGTGCTCCGTCCGCCCGGCTCGGTAGGATCGCGACCGTTCACGACGGAAGGCGATCATGGCGGACAGTCCCCTCAGGCCCAGCTCGTTGATCAACACGGTCTACGGGGCGTTCCTGCGCCGTCTCGGCGGCTGGATCTCCGTCGCCGACCTGATCACCCTGATGTCGGAGCTGGACATCGACGGTCCGGCGGCGCGCTCGGCGATCTCCCGGCTCAAGAAGAAGGGCGTACTGGAACCGGAGCGCCGCGGTGCCACCGGCTACCAGTTGAGCCCCGCCGCGCACCCCGTCTTCGACGAAGGCGACCGGCGCATCTTCGGCAGCCTGGAACCGGCGAAACTGAGCGACGGCTGGGCCATGGCCGTCTTCTCCGTACCCGAGTCCGAGCGGTCCTACCGCTACCAGCTGCGCACCCGGCTGACCTGGCTCGGCTTCGGGAACATCGCCCCGGGCGTATGGCTGGCGCCCGGCCGGCTCCTCGACGGCGCCCGCGAGATGCTCATCCGGCGCGGGCTCAGCGACTACGTCCACCTGTTCGCCGCGGACTACGCCGCCTTCAGCGACCTGCCCGAGACGGTGAGCTCGTGGTGGGACTTCCCGGCGATCCAGGCGCAGTACGCCACCTTCACCGACGCGTACGGTCCCGTCGCCGCGGGACTCGCGCAGCAGGGCGACATCGACGGCGGCGAGGCATTCCGTCACTACGTCCCGATGCTCACCCAATGGCGCCGCCTGCCTTACCTCGATCCCGGCCTGCCCAGCGAGCTGCTCCCCGCCGACTGGAACGCGGTTGCCGCGCGCCGGATCTTCCAGCAGCTGCACGACGTCCTCGCCCCGCCGAGCCTGCTGCACGTCCAGCAGGTCACCGGCCTGGCAGAGGCCACCCCCTAGCAGCCGTCGGGGTCCGTGCGTCCGGGCGGGTGCGTCTCCGGCAGGCGCCGGCAGAACAGGGCCACCGTGTTCTGCCGGCGTGGTCCGCTACGGGAACCGCTCCCCGCGTCGTCAGAGACCGGACTCCTTTCGCCAGATTCGGCGGGATGCCGAGAGCGGGTCCTCGACGACCGACGGTTCGACGTTCCAGAGGCGAGTCGTCGGCTGCTGCGCCGTGAAGGGGGCCCAGCCGGGATCGCCGGACGCGGCGAAGGAGATCCAGGAGGCACGGAGCCGTTCCGACAGGTGCGTGAAGTCCTGGGACGGGGCCTTGCCGCCGAACAGGAAGCCCGACAGGGGCCCCCGTGTGTGGCCGAACGTCGCGGGGATGTCCACGGTGTGACAGGCGCCGAGGGCCCCGCCGAACGCCGGACTGCTCCACGTGAAGTCGTACAGCCACGCTCGTCCGCCCGCCGCGGCGTGCGCCTCGGCCAGCCACGTCGCGGGCATCCGGAACAAGGCGTCCGAGAACATGGTGACGTACAGCTGGGAGTCGGTGAGGTCCGGGTGGGCGGCGCGGTATTCGGCCGCGGCCTGACGGCCGAGCTTCAACCCCTCGGTGACGGCACCGAGGTCGAGGTCGCGCATCTTCGCCGAGGGCTGCGCCGGCTTTCGCGATGCCCGCTCACGGAATCCCGCGCGTGCCGCCGCGAGCATCATGGGCATGGCCTGGACCATCGCGCCCAGTCTCATCTTGACGAGGCCGCGTTGCATGGCGAACAGAGTGAACTCGTCATGCGTGTATCCGGAGATGAGGTCGACGTCCCGTGCGCAGCCCGAACGGATGGCCAGCCACGGCTTGTCGACCACGGTGATGCCGTCGATGACGGGCGAGAACGCGGTGATCGCCTCGGGAGTCGTCCAGTTCGCCGGCTCCGCTCGCATCGCGGGCAGGGCCACGTCCTGTACCGCCAGCAACGCCTCAGGTGACACGGAAGCCAGACCGTCGAGGCCCACGCCGACCGCTTCCCCCATCATCACGGCGATCCGCCGGGCTTCCTCCTCGGGCAGGAAGCGCCCGGCCATGCTCTGGACGATGGCGCGGCGGAACAGACCGCGCGCGGCGGGCGCGGACAGGAGGGCGGCGACGGACGCACCTCCGCCGGACTCGCCGAAGATCGTCACGTTGTCCGGGTCGCCGCCGAAGGCCGCTATGTTCTCGCGGACCCACGTGAGTGCCGCGGCCTGGTCGAGGAAGCCCCGGTTGGCGGGCGCCCCCGGTACGAATCCGAAACCTTCGAAGCCGACGCGGTAGTTGAACGTCACCATGACCACGCCGCCCTGGGCGAGCACCTCGCCGTCGTAGCCGGGATCCGCGGAGTGGCCGGTCTTCCACCCCCCGCCGTAGATCCACACCATGACCGGCAGCCGGTCACCCGTACCCCCTGGGGTCCATACGTTCACGCTGAGGCAGTCCAGGCCGTCTTCCGGTCGCCAGGCGGGAGGCATTCCGGGTACCAGCGGCAACTGCGGGGGTGCGGCGCTGAAGGACGTCGCCGGGCGGACACCGTCCCATGCGGGGACCGGGGCCGGCGCCTCGAACCTCAGAGGGCCGGCCGGCGGGAGGGCGTACGGAATGCCCTTGAAGACCGACAGCCCGTTCTCCGTTGTGCCTTCGATCTTGCCGGTCAGGGTCTTGACGACAACGCCCATGGGGTGGCTCCTTTCATGTCGAGAGTCTGAGGACCGCGTCGAGCAGGCACTTCCCGCCGAACATCAGGTCGGTGATCCGGGCGTGCTCGTCGGGCGCGTGGATGAGCCGCATGATGTTCGCGTCGCTCGCGGAGGGAAAGAATCCGACGACCTTCGTGTCGGGGAAGGCGCGGGCGTCCGTGGACGCCGGATTGATGTACGGCAGGACCCGCGCACCCGGTTCGTGGGCCGCGACCGTATCGCCCAGAACCCGCAGGAACTCCGGGTCTTCGTGGACGGCGTGGCTCACTCTGCCGTGCAGCAGTGAGACTTCGACACGGTCTCCAACAGCCCGTTGAACCTCCTCGACCCACCGATCGGGCAGCTCACCGGGCAGGAGGCGGCCGTCGGATCAGCGCCGAAAGGTGGCTGACGAGGTCTTGTTCCTGGTCGGCCCAGGAGAAGGGCAGCGGCATCGGCTCGGGTGAGGGGGACATCTACGCTCCGGAGTTCCTGGAACGGCGCAGGCAAGCGCGTTACACGTGTAACCATTCCTGGTTCTGTCTACCATCTGCCTGTGCTCTGCGCCAGTCCCTGCTTCTCGCCGCGCGGTGAATCGTGACGATCGCCTACTTCTCGTACGGCACGTCTCGTCAACCGGACCCTCTTTGACAGGTCCCGTCCGCGTGCCGGTGTGCGCGCACGATCGCGGGGGTTCCCCGGGTCGGCGAATTTCCGTTGCCGGGCCCGGGCGGGTGTCCCTGGCCTTCGGGCATGACCGCTGCCGGGTGTGACGAGTTGGTTGCCGCCGCGATGGCGGCTCGGGGCCCTCCGGCGTGGCCGAGTGCCCTCCGCCGCATGTCCATCACCGACGGTGGTGCAGGCGCCGCCAGTAGCCCGCGAGGTCGCCGACGGCGGTGGTGACCGAGTCGAGGGCCATCGTGGTGCGGGATTCCCGGTCGTACCGATCCCACTGGGGCATGGGGTGGTGGTTGGGGTCGCCGGTGCGGATGAAGGAGATCCAGGACGCGTGCATGGTCTCGGCGAGACCGTCACGGATCCTGGGAGCCAGCCCCGCCAGGAAGGGCGCCTGCGACCACTTGTCGAAGTTGTTGAAAACGAACGGCAGCTCCAGGCAGTGCGCCGCTGCGAGCTGACCGCCGTGCGCGGGAGTCGGGAGGTTGAACTGGTACGCCCAGACCGGACGCCCGCGGGCCGCCCGCTGTTCGGCCAGCGCCAGCGCGGGCATGCGGAACAAGTCGTCGGTGACCAGGTCCATGAGCACGTCCACCGGGCGGGCACCTGGCCGGGCCTCTGCGTACGCGATGTACGCCTGCTCCGCCCGGCTCCCGAAGGTGTCCCGCGCCCTGGCGATCACCTGCTCCCTGGTCGCGGCGGCGTACGGCCCGCTCAGCGCGAAGGCGAAGTTGGCCTCCTCGCGGGTCCAGCCGATCAGGACGTCGATATCCGTCCCGGCGCCGCTGAGCAGCAGATCGGCCGGGTCGCGGTCCAGTGTGACCCCGTCGAGCACCGGCAGGAACGGGGTCGACCAGTAACCCCACCGCCCCGTGCGCCCGAACATCTCGAAGGTCGCGGCGATCAGGCGGGGCCAGGGTGCGGCGCGTAGTTCCGCCACGTTCTCGGCTCCGAGGATGTCCAGGTAGGCGGCGGTGCGTTGGAGGGACTCGGCGCGGGTGGGGATCTTCAGCCCGAGCGGAGGGCTCTGCAGGATGGCGCGCCGGAACAGCGGGCGGCCCTTGGGTCGAGCCCCGGCCAGCGCCGCGACCGACAGCGCGCCCCCGGACTGGCCGGCGACGGTGATGTCGTCCGGGTCGCCGCCGAACGCGGCGATGTTGTCCCGTACCCAGTGCAGCGCGGCGAGCTGGTCGCTGAGCCAGAAGTTCCCCCCGGCTCCGTCCTCCCCGAAGTAGAGGTAACCAAGCGGCCCAAGGCGGTAGTTGACGGTCACGACGACGAGGTCGCCGTCGCGCGAGAAGGTCTCGCCGGAGTAGTTCGGCATCGAACCGGATCCGGAGATGAAGCCGCCACCGTGAATCCACACCATCACCGGCCGCTTGGCGCCATCGGCTCCGGGGGTCCAGACGTTGAGCGTGAGGCAGTCCTCGTCGAAGGGGGGAGAGCCGTGGGTGCCGAGCACCTGGTCGCCCCCTTCCCGGTAGGGCTGCGGTGCACTCGGGCCGAAGGCGGTCGCGTCGCGCGTTCCCTGCCATCCGGGATGGGGCTGAGCCGGCCGCCATCGGAGGGCGCCGACCGGCGGAGCCGCGTACGGCACCCCCTTGAACACGGCGAGACCTCCTTCGGTGCCTCCGCGAAGTCGGCCCGCGGGCAGCTCCACGACGGGCGAGGACTCGCCCGTCCGCGGGGCGGCCTGCGCAGCGCGCCCGCCCGGCAGGCCGGAGAGCAGTGCGGCGCCGGCCAACACCCCGCTGTTCTTGAGGACTTTGCGCCGCGATGGATCGTCGGTCATGGTGCTCACTCCCTGACTGGTCAAGAGCCCGGTCACTCACGCGGCATTGCGTGAATCTGACGGTGGACAGTGTTCCGCTATGCGCGCGGGTGAGGTCAAGAGGTTGTGCCCACTATCTTGCGATCCCTTGACGGTCGTCCTGATTGCGCGATAGACACGTGTCACCTTCGATGCTCCTCAACCGGCGGCCAGGTCACTCCCGAGAGCTGGACCTCCCTCGCCTGGGACCCCTCAAGGCAGCCCCATCAGCAACATCCGGCCCTCCAGGGCTGGTTGACAACGTACGGAGTTTCCATGACAGGTCGGTTTCGTCCCGTTGGTCTGATCGCCGTGACGGTGGCCCTCTCGCTGGTTACCGCATGTGGGGGTTCCAGCCTCGGATCCGGCGACGACAAGCAAGGCGGGCCCGTGAAGATCGGGCTCCTCGTCCCGCAGTCCGGGATCTACAAGGCGCTCGGCGACGACATGAAGCAGGGCTTCGAGCTCTACGTCGAACAGCACGGCGGCAGGCTCGGCGGGCGTGAGGTGGAGATCGTCGTCGCGGACGAGGGAGAGACCGCCGACTCGGGCAAGGCGGCGGCGGAGAAACTGGTCAAGCAGGACCGGGTGTTGGCGGTGAGCGGGGTGGTGAGCTCGGCCACCATCAACGGGGTCAAGGACCTGTTCGAGACCAGCAAGGTCCCGCTCGTCGGCTCGAACGCCTCACCCACGACGCTGACCGGGACCACGTACATCTGGCGCACCTCGTACGTCAACGACGAACCCGGCAAGGCGCTGGGCAAGCACGTGGCGGAGAAGACCGACGGCCCGGTCTTCCTGATCGCCGCGGGCTACCAGGCGGGCAAGGACGAGGTGGAGGGCTTCAAGTCCACCTTCCTCCCGGCGGGCGGCAAGATCGCGGGGGAGGAGGTCTACACGCCGTTCCCCGGGACCAAGAACTTCCAGCCGTACCTCGCACAGATCGAGAGATCCGGTGCGAAGGCCGTCTTCTGCTTCTACGCCGGCGGTGCGGCCGTCGACTTCGTCAAGCAGTACCGGGACTTCGGACTGGCCGGCAAGATCCCGCTCTACGCGCCCGGCTTCCTGACCGAGGGCGGCGTACTGAAGGGGCAGGGAGACGCGGCCACCGGCATTCTCACCGCGCTCAACTACAGCGCGGACCTGGACAACGCCGCCAACAAGCAGTTCGCACCGGCCTACCAGTCCGCCTACGGCGCGGCCCCGACCACGTACGCGATGGCGTCATGGGACGCGGCGCAGGTGCTCGACAAGGCGATCAAGACGGCCGGTTCCACGGTGACCTCGGAAACGGTCAACGCCGCCATCGCCAAGGTGGGGGACATCGACAGCCCCCGAGGAACCTGGCGCTTCAACAGCGGCGGCACGCCGATCCAGCCCTGGTACCTGCGCGAGGTCAAGCAGGGCGCCAATACCGTCAGCTCCGAGCTCGGCCGGCTGGGCGGCTGACATGGCCGGATGGTTGGACGGCAACGTCGTCAGCGTCATCGACGGGGTCGCCTTCGGTCTGCTGCTGTTCACGATCGCGGTCGGCCTTTCCCTGGTCTTCGGCATGATGGACGTCCTCAACCTGGCGCACGGCACCCTGTACCTCGGCGGGGCCTACATCGCCTACTCCCTGTCCGACGGCAGCGTGGCGGGTCTGCTCCTCGCCCTGACGGCCGCCGCCCTGACGGGCGCCCTGGGGGGAGCGGCCCTGACGCTGCTCACCCAGCCGCTGGCCCGGCGTGGGCACCTGGACCAGGCGGTGCTCACGCTGGGCATCGCGTTCATCGTCGCCGACCTCCTCGCCGCGGCCTTCGGCGGCGAGGTGCTGCCCACGGACCCGCCGGCGCCGCTGCGCGGGACGGTGGACCTCCTCGGCCACACGTATCCCGTGTACCGGCTGGTGTTCATCGCCGTCGCGGCAGGTCTGGCGATCGTCGTGTACCTCGTCTTCGAACGCAGCTCGCTCGGCGCACTGGTACGGGCCACCGTCGCGGACCGGGACATGGTCCGCGCACAGGGCGTCGACATCCGCAAAGTGCTCTACGGAGTCTTCGCGTTCGGCGCCGCCCTGGCGGCGGTCGGTGGTGTCCTCGGCGCACCGATCCTGGGTCCCGGGCCGGGCGTCGACGAGAGCGTCCTCGTCCTCTCGCTCGTCGTCGTGGTCGTCGGCGGCCTCGGATCCGTGCGCGGTGCGCTCGTCGGGGCGCTGCTCATCGGCCAGGTGCAGACACTCGGTGTGGCCCTGCTCCCGGAGTACGCTCCCTTCCTCCTCTTCGGCACCATGCTGGTGGTGCTCGTGGTACGCCCGCACGGCCTGGTCTCGTCGGCGGTGCGCACATGAGCACTCCCCGAACCGCCGGCACGACCGGCACCACCGGCGCTGTCGTACGGCGCCTGCCGGTGGTCGCCGTCCTGCTGGGGCTCACGCTGGCCCCCTTCCTCCTCGGCTCGTACGCCATCGGCACCCTGTCGCGGATCCTGGTGTTCGCTCTGCTCGCCATGAGCGTGAACCTCCTCACCGGCATGACCGGACTGCCGACCCTCGGCCAGTCGGCCTACTTCGGCGTCGGCGCCTACACCGGGGCGATCGTCGCCACGAGACTCACCGACGTCGGGACACTCCAACTCCTCATCGCCGCGGGTGTCTCCGCGCTGGTGGCCGTGCCGACCGGATGGCTCGCAGTCCGGGCCCGCGGGGTGGTGTTCCTGATGCTGACCCTGGCCATCGGCGAGATCGCCTACAGCGCCGCGGTCAACTGGAAGTCGCTGACCAACGGCACCGACGGACTGTCGGGCATCCCGCCCGTCGTACCGTTGCCCGGCATGCCCGCGCTGGAACTCGACGGGCTGGTCTACTTCTATGTGCTGGCCGTGTTCCTGCTGCTCTTCGCGGCCGTCACCCGCCTGGGCACGACACCGTTCGCCCTCGCCCTGCGCGGAATCCGCGACAACGAGGCCCGCATGAAGGCGATCGGCTACCCCACCCAGCGGTACGCCCTCACCGTCTACTGCGGCGCCGCGGCGCTCGCCGGCGCCGCCGGGTCGCTGTGGGTTTCGGTGCAGCGCTTCGTCTCGCCGGGCGACGCGGGATTCGAGATCGCCGCCCTGGCCCTGCTGGCCGTCGTCATCGGCGGATCGGGCTCGATGCGGGGGGCATGCGCCGCGGCCGCCCTCATCTGGCTCACCCGCGACTACCTGGGGAACCTCGAAGCCGTCGCCGGACGCGGGCCGCTGCTGCTCGGGCTGCTCTTCGTCATCGCCGTCTACACACTGCCCCGCGGACTGGCCGGCGTACGGCTTCCGCACAGGCCGACCCGGAAGAGGACGGCGTGACCGATCGCGATCTACTGGAACTACGGGCGCTGTCAAAGCACTTCGGGTCCTTCAGGGCCGTTGACGAGGTCTGCCTCACCGTGCGGGCCGGCGCGCGACACGCCGTCATCGGCCCGAACGGCGCCGGCAAGTCGACACTGTTCGGCCTCATCTCCGGCACCCTGCCCGCCAGCGCCGGATCCATCCTCCTCGACGGACAGGACGTGACCCGGCTGCCCGTGCACCGCAGGGTCGGGCTCGGCGCCGCCGCGACCTTCCAGCACTCCAGTCTCTTCATGCGGGAGACCGTGCTGGAGAACGTCCTGCTCGCCGCGTTGCGCCGTACCGGTACGGGACTCGGCGGCCGGCGCAAGGTCAGTGCCCGCGCGGCGACGATCGCGCAGGCCCGCACGCTGCTCGAGCGCGTGGGTCTGCCCACCCGGCACGACCTCGCGGCGGCCGCGCTCTCGCACGGTGAACGGCGGCAGCTGGAAGTCGCCGTCGCGCTTGCCACCGAACCCCGGCTGCTGCTCCTGGACGAACCGGCCGCCGGCATGTCGCCGGCGGAGACGGAGCGGCTCACGGAGCTGATCGCCGGCCTGCCCCGGGAGGTGACGGTACTCCTCATCGAACACGACCTCGACATGGTCTTCGAACTCGCCGACACCGTGAGCGTCATGCACCTCGGCAGACACCTCAAGACCGGCTCCCCGGACCAGGTGCGGGCCTCCGCCGAGGTCCAGAGCGCCTACCTGGGCACCGTGGAGGTCTCCTCGTGAAACCGTTCTTCAGCGTGCGCGACCTGCGCTCCGGCTACGCCGGGGGCGTCGTCCTCGACGGTGTCGACCTCGACCTCGAACCGGGCGGGATCCTCGCCGTACTCGGGCGCAACGGGGTCGGGAAGACCACCCTCATCTCGACCGTCATGGGATTCGTCCGGCCGTACGGAGGCAGCGTCGCCGTCGACGGCAGGGAGATCGCCGGGGCACGCGTCGATGTGATCGCCCGGGCCGGCGTGGGTGTCGTTCCGCAGGGACGCCGGGTGTTCGCGCCGCTGACCGTGGCGGAGCACCTCGCGATCGCCGCGCGGCGCCCCGCGCGGGGGCCGTGGACCCGTGCGCGGATCCTCGACCTGCTGCCGAGACTGGGGGAGCGGCTCGGGCATCGCGGTGACCAACTCTCCGGAGGAGAACAACAGATGCTCGCGATCGCCCGGGCCCTGCTGGGAAATCCGCGGCTGCTGCTCCTCGACGAGCCGTCCGACGGGCTCGCTCCCGCGATCGTCGCCCAAGTGGGCGAGGTGATCCGCGAGGTGAGTGCGGAGGGCATGACGGTCGTCCTCGTCGAGCAGAACCTGGGCCTCGCCCTCTCGGTCGCCGAGAACGTGGCCGTCATGCAGAAGGGGCGCATCGTCCACCGGGCGCCCTGTGCGGAATTCGCATCCCGCCCCGACGACCGGCGGCGCCTGCTGGGCGTCGAATGACCGGTCGGCCCAAGGCACCGCCCCCACCCGGAGGTTTCACCCCATGGCTCCCTCTCCCGATCAGAACCCGCTCTTCTCCGCGCTCGGCCGCATGGTGGTGCTCGTCGCGGATACCGAAGCCGCCCTGGCCTTCTACCGGGACGTCCTGGGCTTCGAGGTCCTGCACGACCAGACGGCCGACGGCTACCGCTACCTGCACATCGGCCTGCCCGGCCGGGCGCCGGCGGGCCTCTGGCTGATGCCCGCGACCACGGACCAGCAGCGAGAGCTGATCGGCCGTCAGTGCGGCGGCCAGCCCCTGCTCGTCCTGTATACGGCCGACCTGCAACAGACCGCCGATCACCTGCGCGCACACGGCGTGCGGGTGTGGGACGAGCGGGAGGAGGCCGACAGCCGTTCTCTGCACTTCGAGGACCTGTACGGGAACGTCATCGTGGCGGCGCAACTGCCCGTCCGATAGCGGTCGCGGATCAGGTGGTCAGCGGGGCCCTCGGCCACGTCGACGAGGACGGCTCCCTCCACGTCACCAATCCGCGGCGGCCACAAGGCGCCCAGGCCGTCGGCCGGCTCGACCGGCGAGCGGGCGACGTGCCGGTGGCGTACGTGACCCTCTCCGGCGCCACGGTCGGCGATGAAGGCCACCTCACCGGCGCGCCCTCGATGTCCAGGTCACGGAGTCGATCCGGTCTCCCCCTGCGCGATGCGATCCAGCAGAGGGGACGCCCAGTCCGGGAGGGCGGAGGCCGTGGGGCGCGGCGGGCGGGGGTCGGCGGCGATTCCGATGCCGCCCGCCGGGTCGCCGTACACGAACCGCTGCGACCACCCGAGCCACGAGCGGACGAACTGGTTCGCGCTCCACGCGAGGGCCAGCGCCCCGCGTAGTTCGGGAACCTCGTACCAGTAGCTGGTGAGCACCACCGCGCGGGACACCGCCTCGTCCTGGTCTCCGGGCCGGGAGTCGGCGGTGAGCCCGGCGGCCAGCACCGATGCCGCGAACCGGTTGTCCGCGAGCAGGCCGCCGCTGTCGCAGACGACCACGTCCAGCAGGTCCGCGGGGAGGTCCACCGCGGCCCGCTCCAGCCGCGCCGACAGCTCGGGCAGCCCCGGATCGTCGGCCGGCTCGGGGCCGGGTACCACCGTCAGGTCGGCCGGCAGCCACTCGTCCGCCGTGCGGGCGGCCAGCAGATGGACGTAAGCCAGCGCGCGGAACGTCTGCCGGCGGCAGAGGGTGTCGAGCAGCGCGATCCGCGAGCCACGGAAGGCCAGCCGCACCGGCCAGTAGACCGCCCGGACCTCGTCCCCGAGTGCCCGCAGCTCCGGCGGCACCGGGGCCGGGAAGACCCGGCTCTGACCGGGGTCGTAGGACGGCTCGGCACGGTAACCCGGCCAGCCCGGTACGGGATTCTGGGGTGTACCGCTACGGCTACTCATTCACTTCGTCGTCCTTCGGGGTCCGCCACTTCGCCGTGTCCTTGCCGTCTCGCGGAGTGATGTAGTTGGAGAGGTCCTCCGGGTCGATGTGGTACGCGTGGATCATATGGTCCTGGCGGATGATGGCCACCGGCCTGGACGGGTCGAGGCTGCGGTCGATGATGATCCGGGCCCCTGTCGCGTCGTCGACGTAGTTGGCCGGCGATTGCAGATGGCCCCGGAGGTACTTCTCCAGTTTCACCTCGTCCCCGCCGATGCCCTCCAGATAGTGGTTCGACTTGCCGCTCTCCGCCTCGTTGAGCTGGTGGTCGACGCCCTGCGCCGCCCGGGTGCTGTCCGAGTAGGGGGCCAGCCCGAAGGGGTCGCACCACCCGTGGGGATTGGCGACGTACGACACCGGATTGGGTGCCGCCGCCAGGCCCAGCGGATCCGGGCTCAGATAGCGGCCGGTCTCGGGGTCGTACGTGCGGAAGTAGTTGTGGTGCAGGCCCGATTCGGCGTCGTAGTACTGGCCGGGGAAGCGCAGCGGCGTGTACGCCGTGGCGTCCCGGTTCCAGGCGGTGGAGCCCCACAGCGTGGACCGGCTGCGCCAGGCCGGTGCGCCGTCCTCGTCGACGAGTTCGGTGGGAGCGCCCACCAGGTCGGTGACGATGGCGTAGAACCGTTCGTCCACCACCTCCTGGCCGGCCGTCAGGATCCGCTCCGTCTGCGCGAGCGGCTGCAGACCGCGGTGGTCCCAGGTCACGGCGACGGCCCGGTCGTCCTGCGCCGAGGCGCTGGTCTGCTCGCACAGCACGCCGCCGTCCCAGGTGAAGACCGTGCGCTCGGCGACCTCCACCCCGTCGGCGGCCATCCGCTCCTTGGCCGTCCGCCGTCCCAGCGGGTCGTACGTGTACCGCCAGCGCGTTCCGTCCGGGGTGGTGACGGCCGTGATGCGGTCCTCGGCGTCCCACTCGTAGCGCCAGGTGTCGGGCTTGCGCGAGAGCCGGGCCTTCTGACGGAGCACGACCCGGCCGAGAGCGTCGTACTCGTGACGGACCCGGCCGGCGCCGATGAGCCGGGTGCCCTCGTAGGTGCGCGGTCCGGTGGCGTCCTGGCCTCCGGGGTGGGAGCCGGGCCAGGACGCGGAGGTCTGGTTGCCCGCCTCGTCGTACGCGTAGCGCTCGGTCCAGTTCTCGGCGTGCACCGCCGTCACCCGGCCCCGCGGGTCGAGATCGAAGCTGCGCGGTCCGGCCAGCAGATCGTCGACCCCGGTCAGGACCCCGTCGGACCGGTAGGTGTACCCGCGACGCTGCACCACGTCCTGCCCGGGGCCCGTGAGCCGCTGCTCCACCAGCCGGCCGGCCTCGTCCCACGCGTGGTCGAGGGTGACGGCGTCTCCGTAGGTGCGACTGAGCTCCTGGCCCGCCGCGTCGTGCGTGAAGCCGATCCGTCGGCCGGACGTCGTCAGGGCGTCGTGGCGGCCCCCGGCGTCGTAGCCCCACACGGCGACCGCCCCCGTCGGGGTGGTCCGGCCGGTGCGGCGGCCCACGGCGTCGTAACTGTAGGTGAGGGTGCGGCCGTCGACCGTCTCCTGGACGAGCCGGCCCGCCCGGTCGCGCAATCGGGTCAGCACACTGTCCCCACGCACCGCGGCGGCGAGCCGGTCGAACACGTCGTACTCGTACGTCGTCACCGTGCCGCCCGCGTCCTTGCGGACGGTGTGCCCCAGGGCGTCGCGGTCGAAGGTGATCCGCTGCCCGAGCGCGTCGGTGCGGGTGACGAGCCGGCCCGCCGGGTCGTAGGCGTAGTCGAGCGCACGGCCGTCGAAGTCGGTCTCCTGGACGAGCCGGCCCGCCGGGTCGTAGGCGTACTCCCAGGTCATGCCCTGCGGGTTGCGGACCTGGGTCAGCCGCAACTCGGCGTCGTACGCGTATGCATGCCGCGTGCCGTCCGCGTCGGTCCGGGCGGCGAGCAGGTCGAAGTGGGTGTACTCGAAGTGGACGGTGGCGCCGTCGGGACCGTCCGTACGGGTCAGGCAGTTGCCCTCGCCGTCGTACGTCCACGAGCGCCGGCCGCCGTCCGGACCGGTCCGGTGCAGCGGCTTGCCCTCGACCGTCCACTCCACGCGCGTGACCGCGCCCAAGGGGTCGGTGACCGCCGTGGCCCGGCCGAAGGCGTCCCGCTCGTACGTCGTGGTGGCGCCGAGGCGGTCGGTGACCGCGAGCGGCAGCCCCGCCGGGTCGGTGCGGACCCGCGTGACCCCTCCCAGGGGGTCGGTCACGGTGCCGAGGTGGCCGCGTTCGTCGTAGCCGAACCGGGTGACCGTCCCGTCGGGGCGGCTGACCGACGTGCGGTTTCCGCGCTCGTCGTAGGTCTGGCGGACGACCGAGCCGTCCACGGCGACGACCTTGACCGGCAGGCCGAGCTCGTTGTACTCGGCTCGCGCCTCCCGGCCGTCGGGCCGGACGTAGGACACCAGGCGGCCGGCGTCGTCGTAGGCGGTGCGCGTGGTGTGGCCGAGCGGATCGGTGTGCGCGATTCGCCGGCCCCGGTGGTCGTACTCGTACCGGGTGACCGCGCCGAGCGGGTCGGTCTCGGCCACCACCCGGTACCGGTCGTCGATCAGGTAGTGGCGGGTGTGCCCGGCGGCCGTGGTCACCCGCGTCACCCGGAGGCCGGTCTGCGGGTCCGCGTCCTCGTAGCGGAAGGTGAGGGCGATGTGGCCCGCCTCGCCGCCCTCCGCGACGCACCGGTCGAGATCGTCGTAGGCGTACTCGTAGCGGCGGTCGTTCGTATCGGTCCACGAGGTGATGCGGGTGCGGTCGTCATAGGTGAACCGCAGAGGCAGCCCGGAGGAGTTGGTGACCTCCGTCAGGTTCCCGTCGGTGTAGCCGTACGCGAGGACGCGGCCGCCGCCGGTCAGGCTCAGGGCGGTGATCCGCCCGTCGGAGGTCTCGAAGCGCAGGTGGTAGCCGCCGGAGTGGAGCATGCCGAGCGGAGAGCCGTGTTCGTCGTACTCGAAGGTGACGTGGTGGCCGCCCAGACCGTCGAGCTGGACGATCGGCGCGATGCCGTTCTCGGCGCCGTCCGCCGGCGGGGCGAAGCGGCGGACGTCGCCCGTCAGGGGGTCGGTCAGTGTCCAGTCGCCGCCGGCGGTGCGCTCCAGCGCGTGACGGGGGCCCGAGGCCGACACCGGCAGCGCGGGTACACCGGGCGCGGGATGCGGATAGCCGACGAGGAGACCGTCCTCGGACACCAGGACGACTCCCTTGGCGTCGATCTCCAGGTGCTGGTCGATCGTGGACGACCAGGTCGGGCCGAACCAGCGGCCCGCCCGGTAGCCCGACTCCGCACGCCGCTTGAACGCGAAGGGGAAGACGCCGGGGAGGACGACGTCCGTCTGCGGGAGGTACATCCGGCCGGTGGCGAGGTCGACAGGGTCCGTGCCCTCACTGGCCTTGTCCGGGTCCGGCCGCTCGCCGTGGTGCGGGCCGTTCTTGTCCGTCTCCTTGCGGCCCGGGCCGTCCACGTCGTCCAGATGCCGGGCGGCCGATCCACCCTTCCCCACCGCGCCCAGACCCTTCGAACCGAGGAGTTCGGGGAGGAGCTTGCCCACGCCCTCGTTCGGGTCCTTCATGAACTCGTCGAGCATCTGCTTGCCCGCGCCCCACGGGTCGTTGGCCGTGGTGACCAGCCCGGCGGCCAGCGAGTTGAGGTTCGTCTGGTACTCGGCGGGGTGGGTCAGGTTGTACGGGTCCGTCGGGTTGACGGAGCGGGCGAAGTTGACGAGGCCGGCCGCGCCCTTGAGAACTCCGCCGGTCAGATGCGTCTTGGCGAGCTCCAGGTAGTCCAGGCCGTCTGCGAGCTGCTCGGCGTACGAGGGCTTGGGCGGGGCCGCGTCCCGGGCAGCGCGGACCGCCGTACGCGCCGTCTCGGCAAGCTCGTTGCGCTGCTTACGGGCGTCGTCGAGCTTGTCCTGAGCGGCCTTGGCCAGCGGGACGCCGGGGTCGGTGAAGTTCTCGGACGGCCTCGGCGGCAGGGTGTCCTTCTTCGTCTCGACCGCGTCGTTGTAGTCGTCGATCGACTTGTTGTAGGCGTTCCGCGCGTCCTGGGAGACCTTCTTGGCCTTGTTGTACTCGTCCAGGGCCTCCTTGGCCCTGCCCTGCGCCCACTCCACGGTGTCCGCGAACCGGTTCATCGCGTCGGCGGCCTTGCCGAAGGACTCGGCCGCCTTGAACCACAGCGGCGGCTCCTTCGCTATGGACTCCCGGAAGGCGTCCGCCGACTCACCCTTCAGACCGTCGCCCTGCAGGGCCTTGATGCCATTGCCGACGAGCGTGAACGAAAGCTCGAAGTCGCTCAGGTGCGAGACCTGGGCGCGGATCTTGGACGCGCTGCCGTAGACCAGTCTCTTCGGGTCCTCGGTCTGACCCAGCTCCAGCTCCGCGACGTCGGCGCCGAGCCGGTTCGCGGCGGAGCGGCTCTTGTCGCGGATCCAGTCGCCCGCCTCGTCGAGACCGACGTCCTCCGCCAGGTCGGCGACCTTGTCCCCGGTCCACTCGACGGCGTCGCCGAGGTCCTCGGCGCGGTCCTCGGCCCAGTCCTCCACCGAGTCCGGTACGAAGTCCCTCCAGCCCATCAGTCGTCACCCCCCTCGGCCTGGTCCAGCAGGTCCTTCAACGAACCGACCTTTCCCGTGGAGGTCAGCTTGTCCCCGGTGTCCGACCAGGTCTGTTCGATGTCCTCGCGGCTCTTCTCGAAGGACTCGGCGCTGTAGTCGGGCTTGTAGACGTCGGCCCGGAAGATGTCGCCCCAGGCCTTCTGCTCGATCTCGTCCTCGCTCGCATGCGGATTGCCGTACGCGGCGTTGGCCACGACCTTGAACGCGCCCTGGATGTACTGGTCCTCCTCCCACACCGAGCCGGCGGCGATGCCGAGGGAGCGCGCGAGGACGCTCGCGTTCTGCACGAGGCTGCGCATGCCCCACTCCCAGCGCTCGCAGAAGTCCTCGTAGTCGGTGGCCAGACCCATGTGCCCGGTCTCCATGCCGGTCATGGACAGGTCGCTGAAACCGGCGCCCTGGGAGGCGCCCGCCGCGTCCGACGATTCGCGCAGCTCCGCGATCGCCGCGCGCAGGCCCTTCTGGATGCCCGCGACGGCCGCGGGCGAGATCTCCAGGTCCGGATCGCCCGCCATCAGGCGGCGTCCGTACGGTCGACGGCGCAGGCGTCGGGAACGATGCCCAGGACCGGCGGGAACACCATCGAACCGTCCTCGTCGGCCACGTTCACCGCGACCCCCGCGGGGCCGTCGACCATCGGGACGATCGCGTCGACCAGGCGCGCGCCGAGGATCGAGAGGTACTCCCACTCCCGGTCCCCGGCCCCACGCGCCTGCGCGAAGCGGGCGAGCGCCGCCTCGTCCGTGAACGCGTACAGCCAGCGGACACCGCCCTGGACCGCGGACATCAGACCTCCGTCGACCCCGGCCTCCAGCGGAGCGAGCAGTACCGCGCGCCGGAACTCGCCCACCAGGCGCCCCGGTTCACCCCTGCCATCCCGGTAGGCAGCGATTTCTTCGGTCAGTTCCATGGCGCGCATCCCTCCGTGAGACAGGGCCCCCAAGGGGGACGGTCCTCAGGCCCTCGGCGGTTCCTCCGGGAGGAGGCGGATCTCGGTGACCGCGTCACCGGCGCGGTTGACGGCGGCGGCGACCGGCCGGCCGGATCGGACGTGCGCACGGCAGCGAGCGAGCCGGGTGCTCACGGACAACTCGCGCCCAGGACATGGCGGTTCGGGTGCGGTTCAGAGCGCGAGCCGCCGGCGAAGCTGAAGCCGATCGCGGCCCGCAGGGTCGGTCGCCTGGGTGCCCTCCGGTACCCGCTCGCGGTGGCGGCCCGCGACCTCGCGGGCCGTGCCACCCCTGCCCGGCATGAACGACCTGTTCCACGGCTTCCGCCTCCCGGACCGGCCGGCGAGGTGATGCTCTCCGGCCGGCCCGCATGAGGTGTGCTCCCTCAGGAGAACTACCCTGATGGTTCGTTGGGGGCCGACTCGTCCGGGGGAGGAACGCCGATGCATCCCGATGTGGAACGGCTGACTTGGATCGTCCCGCCGCCGGCCGAGCGCGGTCCGCGGGGCTGGTCCACGGTCGAGGCACGACTGGGCAGCGCCCTGCCCCAGGACTTCAAGGACCTCGTCGACACCTACGGCGGCGGAGCCTTCGACGAGACGGTCTGGGTGCTGGAGCCCGACTGCGCGGACCGCGACTACGACCTCCTGGCCATGAAGGAGGAACGCGCCGAGGTACTGGCCCGTCTGTGGGAGATCGGCCCTGAGCCCCGCCCCGAACAGCTCGCGGTCGAGGGAGCCGGCCTGCTTCCCTTCGCCTCCATCGAGGGAACCGGTGCCTACCTCTACTGGCTCACCACCGAGGACGGGCGGCCCGAGGACTGGACCGTGCTGGTGAACGCCGGCCGGGGACCGGAATGGGAGCACCATCCGGTGCAGAGCGCCCGCTTCATCCTGTCCGTCCTGACCGGCGAACTCCGCTCCGGCATCCTGGGCGACCTGCCAGTCGACGGCCACACCTTCGACGCCAACGACGACATCCTGGAAGCCTGACCCGACCGTTGACCCGTCGGGCGTCGGCGGCCGACGGGGGCGGTTGACCCCGGCGTACGGCGGAGGTCGCCCGTCGGCGGGACCAGTGTATGGGCCGCGTCGACCAGCAGCTCGCGCGTCCTCGGATGGTCCTTCCGGGGTCCGCCTGATGCGCCGGGGACGGGCTTGCCTCAGCCGGTGGCCGGCGCCGGCGGGAACTCCTGTTCCGCCCAGATCGTCTTGCCGTGGCGGCTGTAGCGGCTGCCCCAGCGGGTGGTGAGCTGGGCCACCAGATAGAGGCCGCGGCCGCCCTCGTCGGTCAGCCGGGCGCGGCGCATCCGTGGGTGGGTGGCGCTGGGGTCGGAGACCTCGCAGATCAGGCGGCCCGCGCGGATCAGTCGCACGTCGATCGGACCACCGGCGTACCGGATGGCGTTGGTGACCAGTTCGCTCAGCACCAACTCGGTGGTGAAGACGAGCTCTTCGAGCCCCCATTCGCGCAGCCGCGTCGTCGCGGCCTCCCGTACCGCGCCGACCGCCGCCGGATCGGCGTCGATCCGCCACGAAGACGCGTCCTCGGCCGGTACGGCCCGGGTGCGGGCGAGCAGCAAGGTGACGTCGTCCCCGAGTCCGTCGGCGGGCCGGCCCGCGACGATCGCGCGGCCGAGTTCGCGCAGGGGACCCGCGAGGGAGCCGGGCCGGGTCAGATGAGCGGCGAGTTCGGCCATGCCCGCGTCCATGTCGCCGTCCCGCCCCTCGATCAGGCCGTCGCTGTACAGGGCGAGGACGCTTCCGGGGGCCACGTCGACCTCCGTCGCCTCGAACGGGAGCCCGCCGACGCCCAGCGGGGGGCCAGGGTCGACCGGGAGGTACGACACATGGCCTTCCGGGTCCGCCACGGCAGGCGGTGGATGGCCGGCGGACGCCACCGTGCACCGCAGCGAGACCGGGTCGTAGACCGCGTACACGCAGGTGGCGCCCGTGGGGGAGGAAGGATTGCCGATGTGCCAGCCGTCGTCGAGGTCGTCGTCGGGATCCCCGCCGTCCGTCCTGTCCTCGCCCTCCTCGTCGAGGGCCGTCTCCTCGGGTTCGGCGAGCAGTTGGGCGACCAGGTCGTCGAGGTGGGTGAGCAGTTCGTCCGGTTCGAGGTCGAGATCCGCGAGGGTGCGCACGGCCGTGCGCAGCCTGCCCATGGTGGCCGTGGCCGCGAGGCCGTGGCCGACGACGTCCCCGACGACCAGGGCGACCCGGGCGGAGGACAGCGGGATCACGTCGAACCAGTCTCCGCCGACACCCCTCGTGGTGTCCGCGGGCAGATACGCGCCCGACGTCGTCGCCGCGACCGTCTCCATCTGGGTGGGCGGCAACATGCTGCGCTGGAGGCCGACGGCCGCGCGGCGCTCGCGGGTGAAGCGGCGGGCGTTGTCGAGAGCGAGGGCCGCACGGTCGGCGATCTCGCGCAGCAGGTCCCGGTCGGCCGCTTCGTACGCGCCACGCTCGGCATTCCGCCCCAAGGACACGCGGCCGAGCACCATCCCCCGGGCACGCAGCGCAGCCGTCATGGTCATCGGGTAGCCACCGACACCGGGGTCGTCACCGTCGTCGACGGCGACGAGGGCGGCGGCTGCGGCGTCCGGGCCGTCGCCGGCCGTGGAAAGCCCCGCCATGGCGGTACGGCGGAGCAGCAGCCGCCCCTCCCGGTCCGGCACCGGCTCCTCGCCCAGGGACACCGCTTCCGCGATCTCCACGACGGCGAGGTCGCCCAGGCCGGGCACCAGCGCGGCGGCCAGCTCTCTGCCCGTGTCCCTGACCGACAGCGAACCGCCGACGCAGGCCGTGGCGCGGTGCAACAGCGCCAGACGCTCGCTCGAACGGTGCATCTCGGTCACATCGGTGAAGAGGGCCGTGACCCCCAGGGCCCGCCCGTCGGGTGCCTGCAGCCGGAACGCCGAGATCGCGATGACCACCCCTCCGCCGGGATCCTCGATGGTCCGCAGGAACTCCTCGGCACGGATCAGCGGCCGGCCCGTGGCCAGGACCTGGCGCAGCTTCTCCTCGACCGCCTTCGCGTCTCCGGGCCAGAGGAAGTCGCCCAGGCGTCGGCCGCGCAGATCGGACGGCACGCCGGTGTACGGCAGGAGGTGGGTGTTGGTCCGCAGGAGCCGTAGCTCCGTGTCGAGGACGGCGAGCCCCACCCGGTCCTGGAGGAACAGCTCCCTGATGAACGCCTGGTCCTGGTGCCAGCTGAGGGCCTCTGCCGCCGGGGCGACCAGGATCAGACATCCCGCTCCCGCCCCCACGCCCGCCGTACCGTCCCGCACGCCCACGTCGGTGAGATCGAACGCCTGGAAGACGACGGGCACCCGGTCGCCCCCGCCCGTGCGCAGCACCGCCTCGCCTCCCCGGGCCCCCCGCGCGTAGGCCGCCACGAGCGGTGGCCACGCCGCGGGGTCGGCGAGGAGGGCGCGCGCCGAAAGCCCGACGACGTCGACGGCGGACCGGCCGAGCAGTGCCCCGGCCTCCGGGGTCCAGCCGCTGATCCGGCCCCGGCCGTCGAGCAGGGCGCCGGCGGTGCCCTCGGGGAAGGGCAGGAAGCCGGCACGCGGGAAGGGCGTGTCGTTCACGGTGCCTCCTCCTCTCGACCGCTCTCGGTGCCGGACAGGGAGTGGGCCCGGGCGATCAGAAGAGCGACGTCGTCATGGTCGTCGGGGCCTCGCAGCGCACCCAGGAGCAGATCACAGGTCTCCTCCAGGGGCAGGGAGGACTGGCCGAGCAGGTCGGTGAGGGCCGCGAGCCGGACATCGATGTCCTGGTCACGGGTCTCCACCAGACCGTCGGTGTACAGCACCAGTTCGTCACCCGCGCCGAACGCGATCTCCTTGGTCTCGAACGGGACCCCGCCGACGCCCAGGGGCGCACCCGTGGGAAGGTCGAGAAGGAGGGGCGCCCGACCGACGGGGACGTGCACGGGCGGGGGATGGCCGGCGTTGGAGATGCGGCAGCTCCCCTGACGGGGGTCGTACACCGCGTACACACACGTGGCCATCGCGTCGTCCAGATCGGCGACGATGCGGTCCAGATGGGTCAGGATCACGGCAGGGGGCAGACCGAGCCCGGCGAGCGTGCGCGCCGCTGTGCGCACCTGCCCCATCGTCGCCGCGGCGGTGATGCCGCTGCCCATCACGTCGCCCACGACCAGGGCCGTCCTGCCGTCCGGCAGCGGGATCGCGTCGAACCAGTCCCCGCCCACCTCGACCGCCGCGGAGGCGGGCTGATAGCGATAGGCCACGTCGAGCCCGTTCAACCGCGCCGGACCGTGGGGCAGCAGATGGCTCTGCAGGGCGAGGGCGGCCTGGCTCTGCTGCCGGTACCAGCGGGCGTTGTCGATGGCCACCGCCGCACGGGCCGCCAACTCCCCGGCGAGCAGGACGTCGTCCCGGTCGAACGGCTGCGAGTTGCGCGCGCGCTTGAGGTCGAGCACACCGAGGACCACGCCACGGGCGCGCAGGGGGACGGCGAGATAGGAATGGAGGCCGGCCTGTCGCAGGAGTTCGGCGGCGGGGCCGGCGCGGGCGATGCGGGGGAGGTCGCTGTCCGTGACGTGCTGGACGAGAACCGGGCGGCCGGTGCGGGCGCACTGGGTGACCAGCCGCTCGGTGCCGTAGCGGGCCGGTTTGCCGACCGGGTCGGCTGCCTCCTCCGCCGGGGTGGGGTACGCGGCCTTCACGGCGAGGGCACGGAACACGGCCGGCCCCGAGGCCCTCGTTCCTCCGGGGTGCGGACCGGCCAGGATGTCCTCCAGGACGTCGACCGCCGCGATGTCGGCGAACTCCGGCACCACCAGATCCGCCAGTTCATGAGCGGTCAGGTCCAGGTCGAGCGTCGTGCCCACGCGCTCGGAGGCGTCCGCGATCACCGCCAGGCGGCGTCTGGCCCGTGCGGCCGCCCTCGCGGCATGGTGCTGGTCGGTGATGTCCACGACCGAGGCCGCGACCCCGACGACGCGCTTCCCGGACGTCTCCAGGCGGTACAGCGACATCGACCAGACCTGCTCCTTCCCGTCGGAGCGGACGGAACCCCGCACGTTCCTGGAGAGGGTGGGAATCCCCGTCTCCAGTACCTCTCGGAGCGCCTGCTCCAGTTCGTCGGCGTCCGGCGACGTCACGGCATCGCGGAACGTGCGGCCCAGATAGCTGGCGGCGGTGCGTCCGTCGATGCGTTCCAGTGCGGGATTCACCAGGACGAACCGGAGGTCGGGGTCCAGCACGGCGAGGCCGATCGGGGAGTGGGCGACCAGCCGGGAGGACAGGGCGAGGTCCTGTTCCACGCGCCTCGCGGTGGCCGCGTCCGTGGCGAGACCGAGCGCGTAGAGACCCCCTTCGTCGTCCTGGAGCCGGGTGTTGCGGAACTCGACCTGGATCGTGCGGCCGTCCTTGTGGCGTACCGAGATGACACCGGCCCAGGGCCCGCCGCCCGACATGACGCGCTCGAACAGGGACAGCACCTGGTCCCGCTGGTGCTCGGAGACCAGAAGCGGGGCAGCCGGCCGGCCCAGCGCCTCGGCCGCCGGGTATCCGAAGATCGCTTCCGCCTGCGGGCTCCAGAGGACGATCCGCCCGGTCGCGTCCACGACGACGGCGGCCACCCCGAGTACGTCGAGGAGCCCGCCGGGCTCCACGGCGAGCTCGCCGCTCGCCGGGTCCGGGCCGGCAGGGGGAAACGCCGCCGCGCTCATCCAGACCGCATCCCTCCTCCACCCCGCAGCCACTGCTGCCTCTACGGAGCGGACGCACGGGTCCCCTCCATCATCCCGCCGCAGGAACGGACCGCCAGTCGTCGGCCGCCGACGTGCACCCGTCCGGTGACGCGGCGTGCGCCTTCGGTGACGTGCAGGCTTCCGGTCGAGGCCGGGCGGCCGGACGTGTCACGCGTCTCGCCGGTGGAGTGCGTTCAGGACGTCCAGCTCGTCGTCGGTCAGCCGAAGCGCGCCGGCGGCCACGTTCGCGGCCAGGTGTTCCGGGCTGCCGGTTCCGGGGATGGCAAGGACGTGCGGGCCCTGGTGGAGCGTCCAGGCCAGCCGCACCTGTACGGCGCTCGCCCCGTGCGCCCGTGCGACGGTGAGCAGTTCGGCGTGGTCCGTGCCGCCGCCGCCCGCTTCCCGCCGGGTGCCGGCGATCGAGTAGAACGGTACGAAGGCGACGCCCTGATCGCCGCAGTCGCGCACGAACGCGTCGTACTCGGGCCGGACGCCGATGCCGTACTGGTTCTGGACGCAGACCACCGGCGCGATGGCCTGGGCCTCGGCGAGGTGCTCGGGGGTGACGTTCGAGATGCCCAGATGGCGGATGAGGCCGGCGTCGCGGAGCCGGGCCAGTGCGCCGAAGCGTTCGGCGATCGAATCGGTGCCGACGACGCGCAGATTCACCACGTCCAGGTGGTCCCGTCCGAGCTGGCGCAGGTTCTCCTCGACCTGGCCGCGCAGCTGCTCGGGCGTGGCGTGGTCCAGCCACTCGCCCGAGGGGCCTCGGCCCGGTCCGACCTTGGTGGTGATCACGAGGTCGTCCGGGTAGGGCGCGAGCGCCCGGTTGATCAGCTCGTTGGCGGAGCGCAGCGAGGAGAAGTAGAAGGCGGCGGTGTCGATGTGGTTCACCCCGAGCTCGATGGCGCGGCGCAGCACGCCGATCGCCCGGTTCCGGTCGCTCGGAATCGCGCCCGGCGCGAACGCCGGACCGTCCTGTGTCAGCCGCATCGCGCCGAACCCGATCCGGTTGATCTCCAGATCGCCGAGTTTCCAGGTGCCCGGTGCCGCCGCGTTGATCGTCTCTTCGGTCATGGGCGGAATGATCCGCCGAGGCGGCCTGCCGGGCCATTGATTAAGGCATGGGTGAATCCATGGGTGGCCCTGGCGGGCTGCCGAGGCGGGGGGGGGGGGGGGCGGGGGACGGGGCCCCCCGCCCCGCCCACTCCACCGACACCG